>CAMATE010000065.1 GCA_945861075.1 Akkermansia muciniphila | reverse complement strand
TCAGCGCGCTCTCGACGTTCACGACTTCCGATGCCCGCGTAGATCATCGGCAATTCAACATTCTGCAGCACGTTGAGCTTGGGCAGCAGGTTGAAGAATTGGAACACGAAGCCGATCGTGCGATTGCGCACCCGGGCCAGTTCCCGCGCCGAAGCCTTGGCAATATCGGTTCCTGCCAAAACTACATTACCCAGAGTCGGCGAATCCAAACAGCCCAAGATATGCATCAAGGTGGACTTACCGCTGCCGGAAGGACCGATGATGGATACAAATTCTCCCTGATCTAGATCGAGGGATACGTCGTCTAGAGCTCGGATCTCCTCTCCACCGAGATGGTAGATCTTGGAGACGTTGCGAAGTTCGAGCAGCGCCATGTTCAGTGTCGGTCTTAGCGTTGCACCGTGGTTGCCTTGGTGGCCACCTTGACACTGTTGGTGGCGCCCCCCGTTCCCATCTCCTTGGTTCGATCCTCCAAAGACACCACCTCACCCGCCTGCAAGCCCGAGGTGACCTCGGCGAAGAAGTAATCGCTCACACCGATCTTGATGGGGCGCCGTTCCCAAGTCTCATCCTTGCGAACCCAGATGTGGCGCTCAATTTCTCGGGTCGCTGGATTGGTCTCCGTGAAAACCGCTGCCAAAGGCGCCGCAACGACATTGTCGGCACTGGCAACCGGGATGGAAATGTTGGCACTCATACCCGGGCGAATTTGACTGTCCACGTCCTTCAGGAGGATGCGCGCTGCGAACCCGCGGATATTGTTCTTGAGGGTCGATTGGGGTGCGATGCGCTCGACCTTGCCAATCACCTTGAGCCCGGACACCGCCTCGACGCTGACTTCCACCTGCTGGTCCACGTGCAACCGGGTCACATCGGCCTGATTGATGTGCGCATTGACGATCAGGTCGTTGAGGTTGGCGATGGTCAGCACCTCGGTGCCGGCATTGAAACCGCCCGATCCGGAAACCGCCTGTCCCACGGAAATGGGCCGGGTGAGAATCGTGGAATCGAAGGGGGCCATCACCTCGGTCTTGCGCAATCGCTCGATGATTAATTCAAAGGATTTCTCCCTCAAGGCCAGCTCGTTCTTGGCCAGATCAAACTTGGTGCGACTGTCTTCGAAGAGCTCCTGAGAGATCAGCTTGCCTTCAAAGAGTTGCTGAGCCCGTTTGTAGTCCCGTTCGGCCTGTCCCAATTGCAACCGGGAACGCTCGACGTTCTTTTCCTCCTGCTGACGCTGGGTCTGCAACTCGCGATCATCGAGTTTGAAGAGCAATTGGCCCGATTTGACCCGGTCACCCACATCAACCGGCAGCACTTCAATCTTGCCGTTGACCTCCGGCCGCACACTCACCTGCTCGGCCGGAGTGATGTCGCCCGCGGCATTGATGGCAAACTTGATGTTGCGTGTCTCAATGACCGCGGTGTCCACCTTGGTACTGACCTGCGGAACGGCCCCGGCCAGCTGCCGCTGGGAATAAAACCACCCCCCGGCTCCCAGGGCTCCGACCAACAGGATAACAATCAGAATCTTCATCGACGATTGAGTCTTCTTACCACAATTGTACGAACACGTACAATCCACCAACGAAGTTTTCCCGCGTTGTCGGGAAGTTCTTCCGGTGCTTGGCTGGGTCCTGACGCTTTCAATGACTCCTTCATTCATCCTCCTTTTGTGCCTGTCGTTGCTGGTGTTGCGCTGGCTGGGCCAATGGTTTCTGGACCGGTTGAATCGCAAACACGTCCAAGCCCATGCCCAAGAAGCGCCCGCGGCGGTCCGGGACATCATGGATGAGGCGACCTACCGGCGCTCCGTCGATTACACGCTCGCCAAATCCCGGTTCGGCCAGGTGGAGGAATTGTGGGCCTTGGCCATGAAGATCCTCTTTTTGAGCAGCGGATTCCTACCCTGGAGCCTGAGCTTCTGGGCCGGTTGGGCCGGTTCGGGCATCCTGGCTACTGCCGGTTGGCTCTTGGCGGTTTCATTGGTGATGGGCCTTCCGGACCTTCCGCTGGAATGGTGGTCCCAGTTCCGACTCGAGGAACGTTTCGGATTCAACAAAAGCACCCTCAAGATCTGGATCACCGACCACCTCAAGATGCTGGCCCTCAGCGCGGCTTTGGGACTGCCTCTGATCGCTGGCATCCTCAAACTCACCGATTGGATCGGAGATCGATGGTGGCTGTGGGCGTGGGTCCTTTTGATGGCGTTTCAGGCCGTGATGATGGTTCTGGCCCCCATTCTCATCCTGCCTTTGTTCAACAAATTCACCCCGCTACCAGAAGGTTCACTGCGGGACCGCCTCCTCAAGCTGGGCGAACGCACGGGATTCTCCGCCAAGACCATCCAGGTCGCCGATGGCAGTCGGCGCTCCGCCCATTCCAACGCGTACTTCACGGGCTTTGGGCGGTTCCGGAAAATCGTGCTCTACGACACGTTGATCGCCCAGTTGACCGAGGTGGAACTCGAAGCGGTGCTGGCCCACGAAATCGGCCATTACCGGCGCGGCCATATCCCCAAAATGCTCATTTGGGCCGGAGTTTCATCGCTCGTGAGCTTCGCACTGCTGGGCTGGTTGGCCCGCCAGTCGGTGTTCCTCGAAGCCTTTGGTTTCAAAGGATCGGCCGGCACCGCCCCAGTGCTGCTTTTGGCCGGGTTGCTGGGGGGCTCGGTCACCTTCTGGCTCACCCCTTTGGGAACCCGCCGGTCACGACGGCACGAATTCGAGGCGGACGCCTACGCCCGGAATGCCATGGGTGAAAGCGCGTCGCTCATCGGAGCCTTGCGCAAGCTGCACGAGAAGAACCTGTCCAACCTGACGCCCCATCCATGGTTCAGCGGGTTCTACTACTCGCACCCGACTTTGGTGGAGCGGGAGGCCGCCCTGCGTCTCGACTCGGGCTCCACCACCCCGGTCCACTAAGCCGGCGAGACTTCAGCGGTACATCCGCCCTTCGGCCAACGGGAACGCATTGGGGATGTGACGCACTTCCCGGACCCCGGCATCGGCAAACAGCACCTCGACAATGTCGAAGCGGAAGGCGACTTGAGGCCGGCCCAACTCATTCAGGTAAGCCAAAGCCGTGTCGGACAAAATCCGCTGCTTCGTCTTTCCCACCGCCTGGGCCGGACGCACCCAGCTTTCCGACGACCGCGACTTCACTTCCACAAAGGCCAGCACCTCACCATCACGGACAATCAGGTCGATCTCCCCGCGCCCATGCCGGTAATTGGCGCACAAAACCTTCATCCCCAGCCTCTCCAATTCGCCTCGGGCGGCGTCTTCGCCATTCCGACCCAATCGGAGGTGGGCCCCGGGTTCGACGGGCTCACCGGGTTTCCGGAATTGGCTCCAAAGACTCATATCGGGAACAACTCCGGCTCCGGCCGCCGCAACGGCGCGAAACTCAGGCGATGGATGGGGCTGGGTCCCAGACGGGCGACGGCCTCCAGATGTTCGGGTGTGGGGTAACCTTTGTGGGTGGCAAACCCATACCCAGGCCACCGCACATCGGCCTCCCGCATCACCCGATCACGAGTCACCTTGGCCAGCACCGAAGCGGCGGCGATGGAGTAGCTCAAGGAATCTCCCTTCACCAACGCTGTCTGGGGCCAGCGAAGGCTGCGGACTGGACGTCCGTCCACCAGGGCATGCTCCACGTCGACCCCCAAATCGGCCAACGCTTGATTCATCGCCCGATGGGTGGCTTGCAAGATGTTGATCTCATCAATCACCCGGGGCTCCACCGCGGCAATGACAAAACGAACGGCCGGATCGCCCGTCAGTCCGGCGAAGAACCGATCCCGCTGAGTCTCGGTCAATTGCTTGGAGTCGTTCAAATCGGCAAACGCATCCGGAATTCCTTCCAAGACCCAAGCGCGAGGTAAAATGACCGCGGCCGCAACCACCGGTCCGGCCAGAGGACCCCGCCCCGCTTCATCCACTCCGGCGATCCTTTCGATCCCGGATGCGAAGCAGGATCGCTCATGCAGAAAACGGTCTACGGCGGGGCGTCGCGGCATGAGCCCATCACACCGCTAAGGGTGCCGGGCGTCAAAGCCTGCCTTGGACGCTGGGTGACTCGATGACGAAACCACGAACGCAAAAAAACCGCCAAATTGGCGGTTTGTGAAAAGTCGTCGAACGATCTGAATCGAGTGAACCCGAAGTTCAGTAGGTGGTCGTGCGCTCGTAGAGCCAAGTCGCGTCCAGCGTGTCCAGAACCCGGTCGGACTTCTGCCGAAGACCGTAGGTGAGAATCGTTGGCGATCTCCACTTTTTGATCTCGGAGTGGCCATCCGCGAAGGAAAGCCCGCCAGCGCTGTTATGATAAGAGGCGGGGTAGTCAACGAACGAGGTCTGTGAGGCGTGCACAAACCAACCGTCGTTGATGGACGCCGGGTTCTCATCAATCGTCACCCATGTCTGAGAAGCACCGAGGATGAAATCACTTTGCTTGCGGTAAGCCCGACCCGTGCTCCACTCCTGTCCCCGAACCGGATTCATGTAGCAACTCATGGACAAACTCCGAACTTTCGGAATACCGCCACCCCCGAAAGGACCCTTGGTCGTCGCCCTGTCAGAGGGGCACTTGTAGACCGCCAATGCTCCAACGTATTTGAAGAGCAAGGAATCCATGATCAGCATGGTATTGGTCCAACTCGGACCTTCATGCATGGTTCCCATGCACCATTGATTCAAAGGGTAGGTTTTAGTGGGGCTGGCGGTGTTCACCAAGCCGCCCAATCCTGCTGACAGACAGATCTCTTCCCGGTTGTCACCGGAATAGAGAGTCCATCCCAGCATGAGCTGCTTGCCGTTGTTCATGCACATGATGCCTTGTGCCTTGGACTTGGCCTTGCCGAGTGCCGGCAGAAGCATGCCGGCCAGAATGGCGATGATGGCGATGACGACCAGCAGTTCGATGAGGGTGAATCCTCCACGGCGCGTAGAAGCCGCAAACTTTTGAGAAATCTTCATGTATTTCCTGATAGGGGTGTAGGGACGGTCCATCAGTCCACCGGGTTTGGCAAGTTCTGAGGGTATCTCCTCCTGCAACGATTTGATTCAATCAAGGATGATCAACCCGCGCCGCCGCCCGCCACCTGCTTGGGATCTCCCTGAATGAGCGAAACGGCGTAGTCGCGGTTCATCCGGGCAATGAAGTCGAGTGAGATTTCTTTCGGGCAAACGGCCTCGCAACTGCCCGTCACGGTGCACGCTCCGAAACCCTCGGTGTCCATTTGGTCCACCATGGCCTTCACACGCTTGTACCGCTCGGGCTGCCCCTGAGGAACCAAACCGAGGTGGGACACCTTGGCGGCCACGAACAACATGGCGCTGGCGTTCTTGCACGCCGCCACACAGGCGCCGCAGCCAATGCACTGAGCCGCATCCATTGCCAAGTCGGAGTTCTCCTTGGGCACCGGGACGCTGTTGGCATCGGGCGCGCTGCCGGTGCGAACACTGATGAATCCGCCAGCCTGCTGGATGCGGTCGAAGGACTTACGGTCACACACCAGATCCTTGACGATGGGGAAGGCCTTGGCGCGCCAGGGCTCAATGACGATTTGATCGCCATTGGAGAAACTGCGCATGTAGGTCTGGCAGGTGGCCACACCCTTGTGGGGACCGTGGGGCTTGCCATCGATGACCAACGAGCAGGTCCCGCAGATGCCCTCGCGGCAATCGTGATCGAAGGCGATGGGGTCTTCACCCTGGTTGGAGAGCTCTTCGTTCACCACGTCGAGCATCTCCAGGAACGACATGTTGGGATTCAGCTCGGGGGACGCGTAGGTCTTGAATTCGCCCGCGGCATTCGCGTTCTTCTGGCGCCAGACTTTCAGGCTAACTTTCATGGGCTGTAGGGGAAGGGTTGTGCGGGTAGCGGGTTATTTGTAGCTCCGGGTGCTCATCTTCACTTCTTCGTAGATGAGCGGCTCTTTGTTGAGGATCGGTGCTTTGTCTGGGGCACCGGCATACTCCCAGGCCGCCACGAAGGCGAACTGATCGTCCCGCCGCTTGACGTCGCCCGTGTTGACCACGCCCTGCTGCACTTCCGGATCATTGGGCGTGTATTGATACTCTTCGCGGAAGTGTCCGCCGCAACTCTCTTCGCGCATGAGCGCGTCACGGCACATCAACTCGCCCAGTTCAATGAAGTCGGCAACACGACCAGCCTTTTCGAGCGGCTGATTCCAACCATTCGGCTCACCCAGCACCTTGACGTTGGTCCGAAATTCCTCACGGAGGTCGCCGATGAGTTGGATGGCCTTCTGCAAACCCGTCTCAGTGCGAGCCATGCCGCAGTAGTCCCACATGATCTTACCCAACTGCTTGTGGAAGCTGTCGGGCGTGCGCTTGCCTTTGCTGGAAGTGACTCGGCGGGTGAAGTTTCGAACTTCTTCCTCGGCTTGTTGAAACTCCGCGCGATCGGTCGCCGGGCGGCCGCCAGCCTTCACGTTGGCCAAATAGGTCGTGATGGTGCTTGGGAGGACGAAGTAACCGTCGGAGAGTCCCTGCATCAGGGCGCTGGCCCCAAGACGGTTGGCGCCGTGATCGGAGAAGTTGGCTTCGCCCAGGACAAACAAACCCGGGATGTTGCTCATCAGGTTGTAGTCCACCCAAAGACCACCCATGGTGTAGTGCACCGCCGGGTAGATGCGCATCGGCGTCTTGTAGGCGTCCTCGTTGGTGATCTCGTGGTACATGGCGAAGAGGTTGCCGTAGCGCTCCCGCACCTTCCCCTCACCCAGACGACGGATGGAGTCTCCGAAATCCAAATAGACGCCCAGCCCGGTGTCGCCAATGCCGCGACCTTCGTCGCAAACATACTTGGCAGCGCGGCTGGCAACGTCGCGTGGAGCGAGATTGCCGAAGGCCGAGTACATCCGCTCCAGGTAGTAGTCGCGATCGCCCTCGGCGATGTCAGCGGGGCTCTTTTTGCAGTCCTCCTTGCGCTTCGGAACCCAGATACGACCGTCGTTGCGCAGCGACTCCGACATCAAAGTCAGCTTGGACTGATAGTCGCCGGACACCGGACTGCAAGTCGGATGGATTTGCGTGTAGCAGGGATTCCCGAAACAGGCTCCGCGCTTGTAGGCGCGCCAGCTGGCGGTGACGTTGGAACCCCGGGCGTAGGTGGACAGATTGTAGACGTTGCCGTAACCGCCGGTGGCGAGAACGACCGCATCAGCGCTGTGCCGGGTGATTTCACCCGTCTGCAAGTCGCGAACGATGATGCCCTTGGCGTGGCCGTCGATCACCACCAAGTCCAACATCTCAGAGTGGGTGTAGGATTTCACCCCACCCGCAGCGATCATTTTGTTCAGCGCCGAGTAGGCTCCGAGCAAGAGCTGCTGACCGGTTTGGCCGCGGGCGTAGAAGGTGCGGGAAACTTGCGCCCCGCCGAAGGAACGGTTGTCGAGCAACCCACCGTATTCGCGGGCGAAGGGCACACCCTGAGCCGCGCACTGATCGATGATGTTCACCGAGACCTCGGCCAAGCGATGCACATTGGCCTCGCGGGCGCGGTAATCGCCGCCCTTGATGGTGTCGTAGAAGAGGCGATGCACCGAATCACCATCGTTCTGGTAATTCTTGGCAGCGTTGATGCCGCCCTGAGCGGCCACCGAATGGGCGCGACGCGGGGAATCATGGAACACGAAGTTGTGCACCTCGTAGCCCAGTTCGGCCAAGGTCGCCGAGGCGCTGGCACCTGCCAAACCGGCGCCGACCACGATGACCTTGTACTTCCGCTTGTTGGCCGGATTGATCAGCTTGGAGCTGAACTTGTGTTTTTCCCACTTGTCGGACAGGGGGCCGGCGGGGATCTGAGAATTGAGCGTGGCCATATCAGCGAAGAGTCTCGATTGTGGTCGTCGGCGCCTTCTTGTTCTTGAGGTAGTCGCCCCCCATTCCGGTCAGCACTGCCACCGGAATCGAGGCATATCCCAGGAAAATCACGAGACTGACCACCTTCGCAAAGGCGGCAATCCGCGGACCCCACACGTGGTTGCGCAGTCCCAGCGACTGGAACATGGAAGACAGGCCATGCCCCAAGTGGATGAACAAAAGGGCCTGGGCGATCAGGTAGAAGATCGACACCCATACGACCTGGAAACCATGGACCATCATGGCGTACACGTCCTGAACTTGGGTTCCATCGGCCAAGCGTGCCGTGAGCGAGCGGAAATCAAATCCACCATTCACCGCCGGCAACTGCACGGTATAGTGCAGAAGATGATAGACAACGAAGGCCAAGATGACCAAACCGCTGACCAGCATGTAGCGCGAACGCCAACTGGAACCGTAGGCGGATCCGCCCGCATAGGCGACTGGACGCGCGGCCTTGTTGGCGGCACTCAAAGTCACTGCGGCCGCTACATGGATGGCGACCGTGGCCAAAAGACCCAAGCGTGCGCCCCAGAGGAGACCTGGCTTGGACTTCAGGAAGTGGGCATAGGAGTTGATCAACTCCGGGTTACCGAACACTTGGAGGTTACCGACCAGATGTCCCACCACAAAGCCGAAGAGCGCCAGACCCGTCAGGGCCATCAGGTACTTCTTCCCCAGGGAGGATCGCCAAATGCGTTGCAGCAGGTTCATGGGAGCAAAGTCACAGCAGAAACTCGGGGTTTCAGGAATTCCACGCACCGAGATAATGACCTTCCGTTCGGAACGTCAAACGTTACGAGACGGTATTAGGCTACCTTCCGGCCACTGTTAGGGTTTTCTGGGGAATTCGGACCGACGGCGCAACCCGAATACTCACCGCGCCATGACCCGGTAAAAGAAGTTTCCTGCCGGCGGCGATTGAATCCAAGTCAGTCGCCCTTCCCCCCTGTCCGTCAGAGTGGCGCCAGAAACCGTCTGCCAGGCCTCGACCAGTGATCCACGCCCTTGCAGCACCCATTCGCGGGCCACACCAGAAGTCAGTGCGAAGTCGATCATCATTTGGCCTGCCGCGTTGCGACGGATTCCTTCGACCACCACCGTTCCCGAGGAAACGGCCGTGGATGAAAAATCAACCACCACCGGTGCGGAGTAAGGCAGTTCCTGACTCCCAAAGCGCGGGCGGGCCTTGAACTCGTAGCGACCGCTGGAGGTGGGCTTGAACACGAACGGCATTCCAGCGGCCAATGCATGGGTAGCCGATTCGGTCCCCACCACGGCATTGGAATATTGGATGTCATCGATGGACCAACCAAAGGCCGGTTGGGTCTGGGTGTAAAAACGGGACCCATCCACCGCTTCAACAAAGAACCGGAATCGAATCCGAAAATCCACCCCCACCCAGCCAGCCAGCGAAACCGATTTCGCCTGATAACTACCGGTGGGAGACACCGATATGCCCCGTCCTCGCTCCTGATAGAGCGCGGTCCACTGGAGGCCATTGGTGGAAACCTCCACCGCAGCAATCTGGTTGGTGGTGGTGTAGCCGAGGTATGACTTGAAACGAATCTCCGATCCCACACCCGGACGCACCCAGGGTTTGAACTGAAGAACCTGGTCCAATCCATTGGTGTGAACCAACTGAAAGGACCGCGTTCCCGACGCCGCAGCCCCAACTTTCACCGGATCCCAGCCAGCCAGACCACTGAACTGGAAACGCACGCCGCCATCCTCGCCCCCTTCAAGACCGGTGAAGAGATCCCAGCGCATGGATTGCCACTCGTATCCGGAGGCACCCAGGATTTGCTCGACCCGATAGACATTGAGCCCCGTCACGGAGGCGGAGGTCGGGCCCAACACTCGTGTTCCCGCGTAGGGCAAGATGCAGTCCTGCTTCACATTCTTTCCGACGATCACCGATACCGTGCGGGAAACCAGTTCATGGTCGCCGCTGAGGAACCGGATCGTTTGGGAACCTTCGACTCCCGGAATGGCATAACCACCGGAACTGGCGGTGGTGGCGAACCATCGGGACGATTCTCCCTCCACCCGCACACCCGAGACTCCTTCGTCCACATCGTAGAAACCATTGGTGTTGAAATCGTAATAGACGACTCCCGTGACCATCGGCGGCAAATCCGAGCGGGACCCAAAATCCAGCGTGACCAGACTGGGACCAACCGTGTTGGTCACCGCTGGCGTAACGACGACATTGGTGACCATGACGTTCGTGACGACCACGTTCGTGACCATCAGATTGGTGACGGTCACGTTGGCGACGATCAGGTTTGTGACCGGCGGAGTCACACGGGATTGAGTACCGCGCACCACACCGACTCCCACTTCGCGGAATGCTCCATCATGGTTGCTGTTCCGATGCCCCGGCGGTCGTTGAACACCTCCGTCTCCCAGCCCCCAGTCCACTTCGAAGCTGGCGTGACCTTCGAGCGGCGTCTTCGCGTAGGCATAGACGCTCTCGCCACCGGCACTCAGCGGATATCCCGATCCCAGAAGGCGTGACTCCGTCGTACTGATCACCTTTCCGGTGACCGGATCCCGTTCCTGATGCTCCTGAACGGCGTTGCGCAGCATGTACTGGCTATGGCTGCGGGCGATTTGGGTCAACCGAGGCTCCATAGCCAAGGGCGGCTGCGGCGGATACAGCGCGATTTCGTCGACGACTCGCTGGAGATCGGTTCCGAAAAATTGGTAGGCATTCTGAATCTCTGGATCAGAAACCGTCGCCAGAAGAAACCCCTCCTCCCACGGCAAGGCCCGCGCCCGGTTGATGTACTCCAGATACATCTGTTCCACGGAACTGGGATCTCCGATGGAATACTCACGCCAAACAGCCACCGCGCCCGGTGTTTCCAAACGCTTGATGACCGGAGCTTGAGCTAGACCGGGTGAAAGCCGAACGGCGGGCGGAGCGAACTGAGGATCCGTGGCCCAAGAGTGCCATACAAACACCAGGAAAACCCCAAATCGCAGCATCCACGATCGCAAATCTATCACAAAACGACCTTAATCACGCCATCCGCCGGCAACCAACCCAAATTCTCGCCTCCAATTTCAGCAAGAGTCAGCAAACAGCTGAAAACACCCGCCGACCTCCCACAATGGTTCCAGTGACCCGCCCCTTCATGGGCCAACCATGAAACGGGTTGTTCTGGCTGAGGCTCGCCGTATCGCGACGGTCGCACACCCAAGTCGCATCCGGATCGAACATCGTGATGTCAGCCCAAGCCCCTGCTGAAAGCGTGCCGCGACCTTCGGACAGTTTGAGAAAACGGGCCGGATTGATGGTCAACTTCTCCAGCACTCCCGACAGCGAAAGCCGTCCCGTGTGGTAGAGCTGCATGAGCGACAAGCAAAGCTCCACCTCCAAACCGACAATACCGAACGGAGCGTCATCGAACTCCACTTCCTTTTCAGACTCGGTGTGGGGGGCATGGTCGCTGGCGATGATTTCCAGCGTGCCATCGACCAACCCCTCCAAAATCGCCTCCCGATCGGCAGCCGTACGGAGAGGCGGATTCATCTTGAAGTGGGTGTGATAGACCGGCCAGGTGGGCAGCGGGTGACCTGAAAAGACCCGCTGGGCCAATTCCGCACCGTCTCCAGACCAGAACTCGGAGCTGCCGGCGATGGTCGCATCGGTCAGCGTGAAGTGATGAGGGCAAGCCTCTCCCGAAATGGGGACTCCGCGACGCTTGGCCTCCCGAATGAGGCGAACGCTGCCGGCGGCACTCATGTGCTGGCAGTGCACCGGAGTCCCCGTCTGTTCGGCCAAAAGGATGTTCCGGGCGACGATCAATTCTTCGCCCGCGGCAGGCCAACCGCGAAGACCCAGGCGGAGGCTTTGAAGCCCCTCATGCATCACGCCTTTCATGACCATGCCGTAGTCCTGGCAATGGTCCATCACCGGCAATCCAAACTGTCGGGCATACTCCAGTGCCCGGCGCATGAGATCGTTGTTCTGGATGCAGTGACCGTCATCGGTCAACGCCACCACGCCGGCTTTGGCCAAGGAACCAATGGAGGCCAATTCCTCCCCCTGGATTCCCTTGCTCATGGCACCGGACACTTCCACGCGTATGGCCGCCGTGCGCGCCTTTTCCTGAATGAGAGCAACTGTGCTGGCGGAATCGATCGCCGGCTGCGTATTGGGCATGCAAACCACCGTGGTGAATCCACCGCGTGCGGCGGCCTGAGCGCCGGTGGCGATGGTTTCCTTGGCCGTCTGACCCGGCTCACGAAAGTGCACATGGAGATCGATCAAGCCCGGGCAAACCACCTGCCCCGCCGCATCGATCCGATCGGTGCCCGCCGGAACCTGCAAAGACGGCCCCACTCGAGCTATGCGTCCATCGGTTACCAGCACGTCGGCCACAACATCGAGCCCGTTGGCCGGATCGACCACCCGCCCGCCTGAAATCAGCAAAGATTGCATTTCTGCTCAGACGCTAATCAGACGTCGGCCGTTCGGCAACGACGCCGGAGCAACGGCATCCAAAGAATCAGTCCGAGTTTTCGGAAGCCCCTTCACCCTCGGCTCCGCCCTCATCTTGAGTCTCGACCCCGTTACGAGCCATGGCATCGCGCAATTGGGACCGAAATTCGTAACGTCGGGCCGGGGTGATGACAAACCAAGGGAACCAACCCGTGCGCCGTTCCAAAATCAGCACCCGGTGGTGATCAAAGAATCCATTGCGCCAGTTTTCGGTGAGCCGCCAAGGGGGATTGCGCCGGGGTTTGCGAATTCGCAGGATTTCCTCGAAGGGCACTCGACGCACGGTGGTCTTCCCGAAGACCACCCGGAGAGAAGTCTGTCCGATGACGTACCTCAGGCGGGTCCGGAACCAATACCAGAGGCCGGCCCATATCACCGCTGCCGCGGCTCCTGCCATCATCCATTGGACCGGTGTCAACGACATGCTCAACCCTTTCGGCCCGCCCAAAGCAAACCCAGTGGCACCAACAAACCGGCCACCAACCAAAAGAAAACCCACCCCTTGCTGCGCACCGACCGAAAGGCCAGGAACACCCCCAACAACGTGGTGATCAACACTGCGGCCGACATGGCACCGACTATTCCCTGAAACAGCTTCGGCGAGGACGGTCGACTGAACTCGCGGTCGCCCGGGTAAATCATGTCGGTGTGCACCACCCGAAGTTTCTGCAACAGCGTCTCGGCCTCGCTGGGCGATTTGAGGCGGTCCGGATTGAGCGTCTGGTACCAACCGGTCGCGACAAAGAAAACCAACAGCGGGGTGAAGAACACCCCCAGAAACAAATGGAGTTTTCGGATGAGCTTCATCGTCGAATTTCTGGAGGAGCTTGCACCCGGCTCACTTGACGACGGGAATGCGGATTTTTTGTCCGGTGACCACGGTTGGACGTTCCGGACGCAACTTGGGATTGGCCTCCAGTACGTGCTTCATCCGCACCTTCAAACCGTAGCCCTTGTTGTACTCGTTGATGATCTGGCTCAGTGACTGGTTCTCGCGAACCACATGCTCGTAGAATTCATAATCAGCCGGCAGTGAGGGCTTGGGAGCCTCGGTCCTGGCCTCGCCTTTGGGTTCACCTTTGGTCTCAGCCTTGGTTGTTGAACCGGCACCGCCAGCGCCGGCTCCTGAGTCCCCGGCCGGCTTGCGTCCCTTAGTCTTGGGTTCGTCAAAGTTCGGTGGCGGAGCCGTCGGCAGATCTGCCAAGCGTTTAATTTGCTGAACCACTTTCTCGTTGTCGTCCTGACGACGGCGGTCCAACTCGCGCAATTGATCGAGCACCTTCTTGAGCTGCTCCTGGGTGACGGCTTCTTTTCCAGCCGAAGCGGCCACCGATCGAACCTCGCCGATTTGCGATCGCAACTCCGCGTTGGCGGCTTCCAGCTTCTGAATGCGCGCGCGCAGACGCTCCTCGGACTCCTCCGCCTGTTGGAAACGCGTCTGCAACTGGCGGATGTCTTCGGGGGTGATCTCCGCTTGCAGGGACAGGATCCCACCCAGAATCATGGCCATTGAAAGGGAACCGGTTCGGAGCAACCTCATACGACTCCATATTAGAATCGGCAACGAAGCGGGCGCAAGGCTGGCGAAAGTTTCCCGAGCATCTGTGACCCAACGGAAACACACACAAGCTTGCGCCCCGATCCGACCGGGACCACCGTTGAACTCGCACTTCAAAACATTTGCTCCCTGCATGATCACTCGACGTCACGCACTCAAGTCGGCCGGTGCCCTGGCTTTGGCCATGGCTGCGGCTCCGTTCCGGACCCTCGCGCAATCCGCCTCGGGTCCCCACAAGTTGCCTGCGCTGGGATACGCCTTCGACGCGCTGGAGCCGTACATCGATGCCAAAACCATGGAAATCCACCATGGCAAGCATCACCAGACCTACGTCACCAAGCTCAACGAAGCCCTGTCTGATTACCCCGACCTGCAGAAACTCTCGGTGGAAGACTTGCTCAAGAACCT
>CAMATE010000064.1 GCA_945861075.1 Akkermansia muciniphila | reverse complement strand
TGCATGTTCGAGCCGGCAATCTGGCAATGACCGACGGCAGTGTTCTCTTGACGAAGACGGCTGCGCTCCGCTCGGCCATCAATCAAGCCATCGCCAGCGGTCTCACCAACGTGGTGTTTTCCAAACCTCGCGGCGTTCTCTGACGTTCCTCCCACGAGCCATGCGCGATCATCGCGGCATCCAAGCCCTCGCCATCGGCACCTGTGCCATCAGTGTAGTGATTGCGTCATGGGCCCTGGATTGGATCGACGCCCCTCCGCGACCGAGTGGGACGCTGCACCAACAAATCGGACAGGCGCTCGCCCAAGAGGCTTTGGCCCATGCTGGATTAGGCGGTCGGGTGGTGGTCTTCGCCCGTGACACGTCGGAGTTCGAGCAACCCGCGACGGACATGGCACTCCGGAGTTTCACGACCGAGATGCAAAAGGCCGGACACCCTGTCACCGACTTACGACTCGTTGCAGAAGACCCCCTTCGCCCTATCCACGTCCCAGAAGGCGACTTGTTCGATGTCCTGCGAAAATCCAGCAAAGGCGATGTCGTGGTCTCGCTCATGGGGCCGGTACTTTTGGCTGAAGACCAGCGGCTCGCCTTGGGAACCCCAAAAGCCGCTGTCATCGCTTTTTGCCCAGGCTCATCCGCGGAGGTCCTGGATCCCGCTCAACTGGCCTCGATGGGCCTGCTCCATGGCGGCGTGCTGGCCCTGCAGGCCAGCAACGATCCGAAGCAATCCGCCAAAACCCCAGACCGCTTCGAAGCACTTTATCGCCGGATGGATTCCAAGGCCCTCCTCCAAAAACCCAAAACACAGGGGAGACCATGAGGGTGCGTTTTCTTTCGTTTTCCAGAAACCACACGGGATTCACCCGGACCGATTTGCTCGTCGGCATCGCTCTGGTGAGCCTGCTCCTCCCGCTGGTCTGGACGCCGATCACCTTGTCGCGTTCACGGGCACGTCTCGAACGTTGCCGGGCCAACCTAAACGGCGTCAGCCGCGCCTGCCTTCAATTTGCCGCCGATCACGGCCAAACACTGCCCGGACCCGTGGAGGCTCCCGGGGAATTTCAATGGTGGTACAAGGAGCAGGTGAAATCCTACCTCGGACTCCAAGGAGCCTCGGCTGCCACCGACTCAAGTTTCGCCTGCCCCGACGACCGCGGCTACACCGACCCCAAACCCTTCCACCAGTCCGAGCGCTTCGATTTCTCCAGCTACCCGTTCAACGGAGTCCTGCTGCTCGGCGCACCCAATATCGCCGGCTGGCGCCTGCCGGAGATTCGCCAACCCGACCGAACGCTTCTGGTGATGGAATGGACGGCGCATGGACCGCTGTCCTGGCACCGCAGCCGCACCGGAAAACGGAACGCCCCGTTTTACAACGACGCTGAGAGTGTCGTCGGTTTCGTCGATGGCCATGTGGACTTGGTGAAGATCTATCACGACGGCTACAACGCGGCCTACACGCGGGATCCCATCCACGGCTACCGATACCGCTACAGTGGTCGTTGACCCTTCGATTCTCACTCCATGATTCCGAACCCCTCCCATTGGTTCTTCCGCTTAGCACCCCTAATTTTCTCCGTCTTCATTAGCCTCATGCCGTGGACCTCCGCGGCTCCGGTCACCACAGGCTGGATCCCGCTTTTCAAAGGGGTCGAATACAGGGTGGGCACCAACACCCAGTCGTCAGGCGACTTCACCAGCCTCATGGTGGCGCACTTGATTCGAGTGGATCTGTCGGATCCCGACATCCAATTGCTCCCGACACCCCGAATCACCAATTATGTGGCGAATTCTCGGGAAACCTCCGGACAGACGGTGAGTCGATTTGTCAAAACGCACGGTCTGCAGTTGGGGGTGAATGCCAACTTCTTTTCCCCCACCGACTACTACATGCCCGAGGGAACACCCATGCAACTCAGTGGGTTGGCCATCAGTGACGGGTCGCTCGTCTCGGTGGCCAATGCCACCTATTCCGCCTGCGTCCTGTTCGATGTGAATCGGACAGCGCGCATCATCGAAGACAACTGGCCGGCCGGCCCCACCAACGGCGTGCTCCACGCTCTCGCTGGCGACTACCCGTTGGTGGTCAACGGGGTCAATATTTCCCGGCGCTACCTCAATACCTCTGGCGGGGTCCATGAGCAGCATCCTCGAACAGCTTTCGGCGTCTCCCAAGATGGCAAGACCTTCTACATCGTCTGCATTGACGGCCGTCAGGACCACAGCGTGGGAGCCTTCGATTATGAGACGGCCGCCTGGATGCTGCTGGCCGGTGCCCACAACGCGGTCAACATGGACGGTGGTGGCTCCACCACCCTGGTGATGGAAGACAGCATCGGCGAACCCCTGCGACTCAATGCCTCCAGCGCTGTCGCCGATTCCGGAAAGGAACGCACCATCGGCAGCCACCTGGGAATCTTCGCCAAGCCCATCCCGGGTTTCATCAACGACCTGAAAGTGGTTCCCTCCGACGATGGCGCCACCCTTTCGTGGACCACCCTCACGGACGCCACTGCGTCGGTGGAACTGGGCACCTCCAACCCACCCGATCCCGTGACCCGCTTCACGGGCAGCTCGGGCACAACACACTCGGTCCAAATCACCGGACTGAAACCGGGTCTCGGCTACTATTTTCAGGCGGTTTCCGTCGCCAATGGCAACCGGCATGAAACTCCCATCAAATTCTTTCGGACTACGCGAACCGTGATATCCACCGAGGTTGTTCCCCTGAATGCGGAATGGCGGCACACCACCGCCAACCTCAACAACACGGCTTGGACAACCACCGACTATGTCGACACCGGTTGGAAAGGACCTGGAGCTGCGCTGCTCTGGGCCAATGCCAGTGCGGCCGGTTCCACACTCGATCCGAATCTTTTGGGTGAACGCATGCCCAACAATCCATCGACCGGTTTCCCCTACACCACCTACTCCTTTCGAACCCACTTCAAAGCCGCCGCCGTGTCCGCCGGAGCAACCCTTTCGGTGTCGGCCTACATCGACGACGGAGCGGTTTTTTATCTCAACGGCCGCGAGATCCATCGAATCCGAATGCCCGACGCACCGGCAGAAATCCTGAATGCTACGTTGGCAACCGGCACCCCCTGCAACGGCAATGCCGATTGCACCGATGACTTCATCGTTCCTGTGGATGGCATCCTCCGGGCTGGCGACAACGTCCTGGCCGTCGAAGTGCACAATTCCAGCGCCCGCAGCTCGGACATCACACTTGGGGCCACGGTCACGCTGGAAGTTCCCGCCTTGAGGCCTCCCGCCATCACCATCCATCGGGATAACGGCTTCATAACCCTCGACTGGGTCGGTACAGGATTTCTGCTCCAACAAGCGGACACTCCCTCAGGCCCATGGACCACACTGTCGGGGGCGCCACCAACGGCTCCTCTGCGCATCCAGGATGCGGCCACCACTCGGTACTACCGACTGTCTCGATAACATCACCTAAGCCCGCTGGGAGTTGTTAAAATCCGGGGTTCCGAGATCAGATGCCTGTAGCCAGTTGAATTCGGAAAACAGGCCCGAGATGGCGGAAACAATCTTCAGAATCGGCGACCCTTCGTCGCTCGATTTGTTGTCGAACCAGCATTGCCTGAATAACATTTTGTCTACCTAGCTGGACAACTGCAAAGGATGTCAGCAGTTTGGTCTTGGAAGAATTGCAACAAGTGACCGTCGGCTGTCCAGCAGAAGGCTAGCGGATTCTACAGATGCTTTTTCACAATGGAAGAACCCACAAAACCGATGGCGCGGGTGCAGTTCTGGGGAACCCGTGGATCGCTGGCTAGGCCAGGGAAAACCACACTCCGCTACGGTGGCAACACCTCCTGTGTCCAAATCACGTCCCCGAGTGGCTCACTGGTGATCCTAGATTGCGGCACCGGAGCCCACGACTTGGGCCGTCATTTATTGAGTGAAACCCAAGGACCTCAGCGAGGCAGCATCTTATTCAGCCACACGCATTGGGATCACATCCAAGGGTTTCCATTCTTTGCTCCCCTGTTTGTGCGCGGATGGCATTGGGATATTTATGGTCCCGCTGGTCTGGGGCGATCGCTCCGCCAAGCCCTGTCAGGGCAGATGGAAAACACCTATTTCCCGGTCACACTCGATGACATGGGATCTTCCATTCATTTCCATGATTTGGTCGAGGGCAGCCTTGAAATTGACGATATTCGCATCACCACTCGGTACTTGAACCACCCCTCCCTAACCCTTGGCTATCGGTTGGAAATGGGACGCGCTTCGGTGGTCTATGCCTGTGACCATGAACCTTATTCGCGAATCGCAGGAGATGCTTCAGTGCATCCACTCGACCGAAAGCATGCACAGTTCCTGGCCGGGGCTGATCTGGTCATCCATGACGCACAATTCACCGACAGCGAGTATCTCCACCGCAAGGCCTGGGGTCACAGTCCGGTAGAATACGTTTCCGAGATGTGCCAACGGGCCGGTGTCAGACGGGTCGCCCTCTCGCATCACGATCCGGGACGGACCGACGATGAACTCGACCGGATCGTGGCAACCGTGCAAGGCGACTTGAACTCAAAGGGGTCTGCCATGCAGGTGTTCGCTGCGGCCGACGGCCAGGTGTTGGAACTCGATGCAGCGACCAACGCGATCCTGGATGCTCTGGGTGAAACGTTCTCAGCGCATACGAGTCTGGTCCCGGCTTTGAAGGAAGCCAACGTGCTCATCGGCGTGTCCGATCCTAAACTCGCGATGCTTCTCACGGAGGCTGCCCGCGGCGAAGGTCTTCAAGTCGATCAAACCTCCGACATCGTCGGTGTGGAGGAGATGGCGACAACAAAACCGCCGGCTTTGATCGTGTTGGAAGACAATCCTCCCGCAATGGATGGATTGAGTGTTTCGCGCCGGTTGCGCTCTTCGGGCGATTTGCGCCTCAAAGATGTGCCCATTGTCTTGGTGGGCGATCGCGAACGAAGCGGCAGTGACCCTACTGACGGTGCCACGCACTGGTTGATCGCACCGTTTTCCAGCCAATACGCAAGGGCACAAATACAAGCTTGGCTCCTGCGTTCGGCTAGTCGTTGGGTTCGCGCTGCTCAGCCTGCGGACGAGGAACAACGACTGGCCGTGTTGCATGGCCTGTCCATTCTCGACACCCAGCCCGAAGAACGGTTCGACCGCATCACACGTCTTGCTGCGGAGATCGCCGAGGTCCCCATCGCTCTCGTGTCTCTGGTGGACCAGAACCGGCAGTGGTTCAAATCTTCGGTGGGCTTGGATGCGAAGGAAACTTCGCGCGAGGTCTCCTTTTGTGCCCACTCCGTCACCAGTGGTGCGCCCTTGATTGTACAGGACACGTTGTCGGATGAACGGTTTGCGGAAAACCCGCTGGTCGTCAGCGGACCCCGCATTCGATTCTACGCCGGCTTTCCGCTCTTCCACTCCAGCGGCAGTTGTATGGGTACGCTCTGCTTGATCGACTCCCGACCCCGTCATTTTTCGGACTCCACCATCCAGCAGTTTGCGCATCTCACGGGTCTGATCCAACAGGAGCTCAACTCCCAATCGAAAGCAGCATCGTTTGACGCCCTTGGCAGCGAATAAAACCTGATGTCGGCGGATCCCTGAAAACGCCATTCCGGCGCCAAAAACCGCCCCAACATAACCGCGGCTGAAGGGACTGCCTCGAGGAGGCTTGCCATTATTGGGTTTCTACCAAAACTCCTTGGCTACGGTTACCCACCCCTCTCCGACGACATGCACCTAGCGACACTCGACTGGATCATCATCGCCGCCACGTTCGTTTTGTACCTCGCCATCGGGCTCTTTGTCGGGAAATCAGCCGGCAAAGACTACGAGAGCTACTTTCTCAGCGGACGCACCATGCCTTGGTGGTTGTTGGGGACTTCCATGGTGGCCACAACGTTCGCCACCGATACACCGAACCTCGTCGCCGGTATCGTGCGCCGGGACGGCGTCTTCGGGAATTGGGTCTGGTGGGCCCTGCTGCTGACCGGAACCACTACGGTATTTCTCTTCGCGAAGCTCTGGCGTCGAAGCGGCATGATGACGGATATCGAATTCTATGAGCTTCGCTACTCCGGTCGCCCTGCGGCTTTCCTGCGAGGTTTCCGGGCCGTTTACCTGGGAATTTTCTTCAACATCCTGGTGATGGCGAACGTGTCGCTGGCCGCCATCAAGATTGGTGGTGTCATGTTCGGCCTCGATCCGGTCAAGACCATCGCTGTGGCCTCAGTAGTCACCGTTGCCTACAGCATGGTCGGGGGACTCACCGGAGTGCTGCTCACCGATTTGGTGCAGTTCATTATCGCCATGGTGGGCGCCATTTGGGCGGCCATCCATGTGGTCGGTCTTCCTCAGGTTGGTGGCTTGGGCAAGCTTTTGGCTGATCCCCGCGTTCAGGCGAAGATGGATGTGGTGCCCAATTTTGCCACGACACCGCATGATGTCGTCATGGCGGTGTTCCTGATACCGCTCTTGGTCACTTGGTGGAGCATCTACTATCCGGGTGCCGAACCCGGTGGCGGCGGCTACGTGGCTCAGCGACTTCTGGCTGCCAAGAACGAGAAGCACGCCTTGGGCGCCTGCCTGTTCTTCAATGTCATGCACTACGCACTCCGCCCCTGGCCGTGGATCCTGGTGGCTCTGGCGTCCTTGGTGGTGTTTCCGGATGTCGCCTCACTGCAGGCACAATTCCCACACCTGGATCCCAAAATTGTGCAAGACGACCTGGCCTACCCGGCCATGCTGACCTTCCTGCCTCAGGGTCTGATGGGCATCATGGTGGCTTCGTTGGCGGCCGCTTACATGAGCACCATGTCCACGCAGGTGAACTACGGTTCCTCGATTGTGGTCAGCGATCTCTATCTTCGCTTCGTCAATCCCAAGGCCAGCGATTCCCAACAGGTATGGCTCGGTCGCATCGTCACCGTTGTGCTCATGTTCGCCTCCTGCTGGCTGGCACTCCAGATGAAGGACGCCCTCTCGAACTTCAATTTGATGATGCAAGTCGGTGCGGGAACCGGCCTGGTGCTGATCCTCCGGTGGTTCTGGTGGCGCATCAATGCCGCCTCGGAAATCGCCGCCATGACCCTCTCCTTCGGCATGGCCTTGTTCTGGCACTATTCCAGCGTGGGCCGGGATATTCCGGCTTGGAAGCAAATGGTCATCGGGGTCGCGATCACCACCGTGGGTTCATTGGTGGTGGCGCTACTCACCGGCCCCACAGAAACCGAGAAGCTCCGCGAGTTTTACTCTCGAGTCCAACCCGGCGGATCGGGCTGGAAACCGGTTCTGGACCGGGCTGGCCATGAGCGGGTGCAAATTCAAGATACTCAGCTGGGGAACAAATCCGATTTGGGCATTGGCATTGTCTGTTCGATCCTCGCTTCCATTGGCATTTGGGCGCTGATCTTCGCCGGGGGCTGGGCCATCTACGGTCGATGGACACAAGCCGGTATCGCCTTCGCCGTCACCTCGGTCTGCGCTGCGTTCCTCCCGTTCTGCATCGCGCGATTGCGCATCCGCGACTGACACTCGCAGGGAAATACGGGCAACCGTTCATTACTCTAGGCCATTTCCCTACTGGACTCGTCGTGTGATGACGACGATCTAACGTTGCCGCGAGACCACAGTGGCCACCATGATCGGGGCGCTGTGGACACTGAATTGGTTCAGTGCATGGCAACCCAAACCCATGGCCGGACTTTCCATGTCGCCCCTTCCGGGCACCCGTGTCGTTCGACACGCCGGAGACACGCTAACGTTCATCTTGACCGCACCCGATGGTCACATCGGTGAGGGGTGGCAGGCACGACTCCGCACCAACGTCGGCCGGGCGGAACGGGTCCGCGAGGAAATCCTCCAATCGCACTTTGAGAAACTGCCGCTGGCCGGCGCGGCCTGGCGTGACTTGCCCCTGCAACCCACGGCCGACGGGCAGTGGTCCATCACCCTGTCCTTGACCGAAGTGGGGTATTTCAAGGCCAAGGCCTACGCCATTGATCCGAAGGGTTTCCAGCATTGGCCCGATGGCGCCGACGTGGGTATCAGCATCCATCCGTCGTGGACCCGGACAGCCAATACCGTCTACTGCGCCTTCCCACGCATGTTCGGTGAGTGGTCCAAACACCGCATCACCACCGCGGAAGACCACCATACACCCATTCTCAAAGCGTTGGATCAAGAGGGCTTCACCGTGATCCCACCCAGCGGAACCCTGAGGTCGCTGATCACTGAACTGCCCCACATTATCGACCGCCTCGGCTGCCGGATTCTCCACCTTCTGCCGGTGAGTCCGACTCCGACTACCTTCGCCCGTTTCGGTCGCTTCGGTTCTCCCTACGCACTCCAACACCTCACCCAAATCGATCCGGCCCTCATCGAGTTCGATCGGCGCACCACAGGCGTCGACCAGTTTCGGGAGTTGGCGGTGGAAATCCATTCGCGCGGAGCCAAGCTGATGCTGGATCTGGTCATCAATCACACCGGTTGGGGCAGCGCCGAATGGGAAGAACATCCGGAGTGGTTCATCCGCAAACCCAATGGCGAATTCGAGTGCCCCGGAGCTTGGAACGTGGTCTGGGAAGATCTGGTCGAGATGGATCAGGGCCACGTGGCCCTCTGGGATTATTTGGCCGACGCGTTTCTCATCTGGTGCCGCCGGGGAGTCGATGGCTTCCGCTGCGACGCGGGCTACAAAATCCCTCCGCATGTCTGGCAGTTCATCACTGCGAAGGTGCGTCGGGAATTTCCAGATACCGTGTTTCTCTTGGAGGGATTGGGTGGGCCTTGGGATGCCACGGAAGCCTGCTTGGCGGAAGGGGGAATGCAATGGGCCTACAGCGAGCTCTTCCAGAACCACGGCTCCTTGGGAATCAGCGGGTATCTGGACCATCACCTCCGGGCCAGCAGTCGTTCGGGCACCCTGATCCACTACAGCGAGACCCATGACAATTCGCGTTTGGCCGCCAATGGAGGCGTGCCGGGCCAACCGGCCACCCCAGAAGGCCGCCGGTGGTCCCTCTTCCGAAATCGGCTGGCCGCGTTGACCTCCATCCAAGGTGGATACGGTTTCACCAACGGAGTGGAATGGTGTGCCACCGAACAAATCAACGTCCACAGCAGCCGCGGGTTGGCTTGGGGTTCACCCGATTCCATCGTGGCTGAATTGTCAGCGCTCAATCGCCTGATCAGCAATCACCCCTGCTTCTTCGATGGGGCGTTGCTGCAACGTCTGAGTGAGCCTCAATCCGCCGTTTATGCTCTGAGGCGTGACTCCGCCGAAGGCCTCGACCAAGTCCTCGTGTTGGCCAACACGGAATTTGAGGAAGAGCGGTCCTTCGAATTGGCGCGGTCCGTCTGGGAGGAGTTGGGGCAGCCGAGCATTGACCTGATGGGTTATTCGCCAGCTCCGAAGTGGCAATCGGTGCTGTCCACCCCAGGGTCCACTGACCAGCAAATCCGGATCACACTGGCTCCCGGGGCAACCCACTGCCTGACAAAATCCGTCACTCCGCTCGGGTTGTCTGGCGATTCTTATCGGGATGCCCGCCGCCGTGCCGACTGGGCTGCCCATTGCGAAGGAAGGGTCACCCGCGGGCAACCGAGATTGCCGATCGATTGGAAACACTGCGCCGATTGGGTCGCCCGTGATCCCGAAGGGTATTTGGCGGCCATGCTTTGTGATACCCCCGCTCAGGAAGACGGTTCTGGAGCGTATCGCCCTGTCATCGTCTGGAAACTGAGCGACCAGACACGCATCACCCTCGTCCCTATCGGACACTGGGTGCTCATCCGAGACACTCACCGCTTCCGCGTGCGAGCCAGTTTGGTGGAGGGCGGGCTTGGATTTCATGAGGAGTCCATTCCCACACTCGAGGACCACATTGCGGTCATCCCCCCTCGGAGCAGACGGGGCGACGTGGTTTTGGAACTCGAGCGCTATGCCCCGACCGATCCCAAGATCAGCGCCACCCTAAGGTATCTGGATTCAACCCCGGCTGAACTGCCGTCCGTTCCTCCGGATCCGGAGAATTCCACGGTCTTGTTGACCAATGGTCGGGGCGGCATGGCCCGGATTTGTCTGGATCTGGGACGCATCCACTCCAAATACGACTGTGTCCTCGGCGCGAATCTCCACCCGGAGGTGCCGGTGGATCGGCACGTGATGGCCAAGCGCATCCGTGCCTGGGTCAATGCCGATGGTTTCATCTCGCCACTCGACGCATCCAATCTGGTCAACGTGGAGACCACTGCACCCACCCACTGGCGTTTCATCGCCAATGCAGGCGATGGTCGCAGCGTAGAAATCCGCGTGGTAGCCGACATGCTGGATGGCAAGAACACCACGGTCCTCCAGTTCGATCGCCCCACTTCGGCCGGTCACGATTCACGACTCGGAAAGCCTCTGCCATCGACATGCGATGTACGACTGGTGGTCCGTGTCGATCTGGAGGACCGCAACTTCCATTGGGAAACCCATCTCAGCCCCGAAACCGAGGGACATTTTCTTCGCTCCACAAAGAGCCTGCACCGCAGCAAGAACGGCGAACTTTCGGGGGATGAAGTCCGTGGTTTTTCTTTTGAACCCGATCCGTCGCGCCGCTTGCAAGTCTCGGTGACTCAAGGCCGATTTCACCCGGCAGTGGAATGGTGCCGTGGCATTCCCCATCCGCTAGAATCCAGTCGTGGCATGAATGGCTCGGGCGACGCCTACAGCCCGGGCTGGTTTGAGATCCCTCTCACTCCGGGGAACTCCTCCACGATCACCGTCTCCGCGGAAAGCGAGGAGGTATCTGACGCTCAATTGGAGAACTTCGTCCAGCGACGGCAGGGAGTTTTGGGCTGCAGCACCACCTGCCCGATGGAAACCCTGCTGCGTCGGTCCCTCACCAGCTTCGTGGTCCGACGCGCCGATTCCGTGAGCGTCATCGCCGGTTACCCCTGGTTTCTGGATTGGGGTCGCGATTCCTTGATCGCAGCCCGCGGTTTGATCGCCGCCGATCGGTTTGCCGAAGTCCGTCAATTGCTGGTCACCTTCGGTCGTTTCGAGGAGTTGGGAACCCTGCCAAATTCCATCCACGGCGAGAATGCCTCCAACCGCGAGACCAGCGACGCCTCGCTGTGGTACGGCATCGTGGCCGAAGAACTGGCCGCCACCGATCCCTTCGGAGCGGAATCGGTCTTTGCGTTGAACACCGGCGACCGCCAGAACCGGACCGTTCAAGATGTGCTCCGGTCCATTGCTTCCGGTTACCTCAAAGGAACTCCGCAAGGCATCCGGGTCGATCCCGACAGCGCGCTCGTCTGGAGCCCCAGCCACTTTACCTGGATGGATACCAACCATCCGGCTGGCACCCCACGACAAGGCTATCCGGTTGAAATTCAGGTGCTGTGGATCCGCCTCCTTCGATTGCTGGATCGATTGGGATGCCCGCCCGCCGAATCCGCCGAGGGATGGGGGCTGCTGGCTCAGCGTGCTGAAACCTCCTTCCACCAACGGTTCTGGATCGAAGAACTCGGCTGGTTCGCCGACTGCTTGCATTGCCACCAGGGTCAACCGGCTGCCACCGCCGTCCGGGACAATGCCCTCAGGAGCAATGGCCTGTTGGCCATCGCCCTCGATTTGGTGGTTGGAGTAAAGGCCCGGCGCACCGTCGAGGCGGCCCAGCGGTATCTCGTAGTACCCGGCGCGCTTCGATCACTGGCCCCGTTGCCGGTTTATCCGCCGCTGCCCATTTGGCACCATGGACGGCTGCTCAACCACCCCGAGGAACCGTATTGGTCCCATTACGCCGGCGATGAAGATACCCGGCGCAAACCGGCTTATCACAATGGAACGGCCTGGCTCTGGACCTTCCCCAGTTTCTGCGAAGCCCTCGTGAAGGCCTACGCCCAAAGCCCCACAGCGATCCAAGCAGCTCGAGCCTACCTCACCAGCGTAGATTCCCACTTGTTGCGCGGCTGTGTGGGGCAATTGCCCGAAATCCTGGATGGGGACGCCCCCCACCTGCCCCGTGGCTGTGACGCCCAGGCCTGGAGTGTCACCGAAGTGCTACGAGTGTGGCGTTGGCTCAATAGCCTGCCGGCGGGTCTTGGGGAATAGCTCCCACCCAGTAGAGCACTACCCATTCGGTGGGATTGCAGGATTCTGCAAAGACACGGATTTGAAAAATTCGGGCTAAATCCTTCCCGAAGCCCTTGACGGTCTCCTAGGCTCCTCAACGCACATGCGATCGAGTTCGGCATTCGACAAACTTTTGGAGCGTTTGGTGGGCGGTTTGCTGCTGTTTACTGTGGCATGGCTGACCTTTTGGTTTGCCGGGGTGAACCCTCGGGAAGCCGGCATCGGATTTGCCGCCATCGGTTTGGCTTGGGTGGTTTGGACGCTACGAATCTGGGTGGAACCCTCCCACCGGTTCCTTCTGCCGCCCGTCACCTGGGCGGTCGCGATCTTCTTCTGCTACGCCGCCTGGAGAACCCACCAAGCCACTGTTCCGTACTGGGCGCTGCAGGAGGTCTTCCTCATCGGACTTTGTGCGGTGACCTTCTTCATCAGCTTGCACAATCTCCATCGGCAAGAGACGGCGGGATGGGTCGTGAATGGTCTTTTGCTCATCGGCCTCCTGTCGTCGGCATACGCCATCGTTCAATTCACCCAAAACTCCCAGAAGGTGCTCTGGGAAACCCAACCGCTGGTCTACTACAAACGCTACGGGGCCACGTTCGTAAACCCCAATCACCTGGCGGCATTCCTGGTCATGCTCATGCCGCTGGCACTCTCCCATGCCTTCCTCGGACGAGGCGGAGCCGTCCAACGCATCATTGCTGGATACGCGGCGCTCGTGATGCTCGGAGGCATCGCCGTCACCATGTCTCGCGGCGGTTGGCTGGGTGCCGGCGTCGCTGTCGCCACCTTTTCGCTCTGGCTGCTCCGGCGTCCGCAGTATCGCATCCCGATGGCCGCACTCATGGCGGTGCTTTGCATTGGCTCGATCACCTTTTTGATCCAGTCCGAAAAAGCCCGCGCACGCATCGATGCGCTGACGACCTCCGGCAAAAAGGACAGTGGGCTCTTCCGCGCCTGGCTCTGGAAGCCCGCTTTGCAAATGTGGTCGGACCATCGATTGAGCGGGGTTGGCCCCGGCCAATTCGACACCCGCTTTCCGGCCTACCGAACTCCCACCACGCCGCTCAGCCCCCAACATGTCCACAACGAGTACTTGGAACTCCTCGTGGAATACGGAGCCGTGGGTGCCGGTATCGTCGGTTTGGGTTTGGTGGCCTTTGGATACGGGCTTTACCGCACCTCCCGTCATGTCGAGCGGGGCTCCTCCGACCTCGGGGTGAAACAAAGCAACCGGACAGCCTTCTTCGCCGGAAGTGTGGCCGGCTTGACGGGCCTCGGAGCCCACTGCTTTTTCGATTTCAATTTGCACATCCCCGCCATCGCGGTGACCGCCTCCATTTTGTCGGGGATCCTGGTTTCCAACACCCGATTTGCCACGGAACGCTTTTGGATCAAGTCCTACCTGCCGCTGCGGTTGGTGGCCACTGCGGTCATGGGCGGCCTTCTGTACTGGATGATCCCGCTCGGAGCCACAGCAGCACGGGAAGACGCCCACCTCAAACGCGCCGAACGACGCTCCACTGTTGACGAACTGTTCTTCCAAGAACTAGCCCAAGCAACCGCCCTCGCACCCGGGAACCCCATGACGCCCTATTGGTATGGCGAGGAAATGCGACGCCTGAGCTGGCAAGGCCTACCCGGTTGGGAAAAGCAGGCACAGGAAGCCCTCTTGTGGCTGCAGAAGTCCTCCGCACTCGATCCGTTCAATGCCCGGACCCGGGTGGCCATGGGGCTGTGCCATCAATGGCTCGGCGATTTGAAGTCGGCCTCTGACTCCTTCGAGTCGGCATTGAAGCTGGGGCCCAACGACGTGGCCGTGCTCAACGCCCTCAGTTGGAACCTGATTGTGCGGGGAGAACAGGACCGGGCTCGGTTGCTGGTCGAGCAGTCGCTGAAGATCAACCCCTGGGACAACTGGGAGGCGAAATCCTACGCGCAACGCCTGCAAACTGGGGCGCATTGATCCGAGAGCACTCAACGGCTGGTTCTGATTTCCCGATTGGCAGATCTCCGGCAACAAAACACCCTCCCTTCATGAGTTCGGCCGCCAACAATGGCGATAAAACCACCCTGTCCCGCGATGTGACGGTTCAAAACCGGCAGGGAATCCATGCTCGTCCGTCGGCCTCTTTCGTGAAGTTGGCCAGCCAATTCAATTGTGATGTCTTCATCGAAAAGGATGGGGAGACCATCAATGGGAAGAGCATCATGGGCCTGCTCATGCTGGCTGCCGGGCCTGGAAGCAAACTGCG
>CAMATE010000063.1 GCA_945861075.1 Akkermansia muciniphila | reverse complement strand
TCAATAGTCCCACCGCCACTCCACCTCCGTCACCACACCTCCACTGGCCCCTTGGGCACTGGGATCGCCTCGCGCCGGATGCTGGCGGGTCCATCTGAATCATCCGCCTCGCGCATGAAGCTGGCGACCATCGGTGCCAGCTGGTAGCGCGGCAACAGGTGGCCCGAATCGTCGCAGAACTGCCGGCGCCAGCGCAGGTAGCTGTCCACGATCTCGAGGTATTGGGCCCGGGACTCCATCCGCACGATCTTCTTGCTGAACTCGTTGGCCGGGCCGAAGCGCTTCGCATACCACGGGCCGATCTTGCGGAACATCACGCAGCCATGCCGCTCCCCGAAGACTTCCACCATCAGGTCGAGGTGTCGGGACATGACCCGGACCCGGTCGTCGATACCCGGTTCCGGCGGCAGCACCCCCGTTTGCATCAGCGCCCGCGTCCGCACAAAGATCCATGGATCATAAAAGGCCCCACGCCCCACGCTCACGCCCGCGCACCCCGTCTCGGACTTCATGTGCACCGCCGCCTCCGGCGTGGTCACGTCGCCATTGCCGATCACCGGAATCGTCCGCGCCGCCTCCACCACTTTGCGAATGCCCGCGAGATTCACCGAGCCCGAGAACCCCTGCTCCCGGGTCCGCCCATGAATGAATACCCCGGCGATGCCGGCATCCTCCAGCGCTCGGACCAAGTCAGGGGCTGTCAAATTGTTGTCATCCCAACCCAGGCGCATCTTGGCCGTCACCGGGATCCGCAGCGCATCCACCATGGTCCGCACCAGATGCTGCGTGCGTTCGTGCTCGACCATCATCGCTGAACCGCCGCCCACCCGGCACACCTTGCGCACCGGACAGCCCATGTTGATGTCGATCGCGCTCACCCCGCGCTCCTGCAGCATCACCGCCGCATCGCGCATCTCCTCAGGTACCGAGCCAAACAACTGCACCGCCAGAGGCCGATCGTTCTCATTGGTTTCAATGAGCTTGAAGGCCTTGGGGTTTTCCTCGATGAGCGACCTCGCATTGACCAGATCGGTCGTCGCCAGATCGAGCCCACCGATCTCCCGCGCCACCAGACGGAACGGCAAGTTCGTGTAGCCCGCCAGCGGCGACAGAAACAGGTTGGACTTCAGCTCCAACGAGCCGAAACGAATCATCCAAGAATGCTACTCCACCACCGACCAAAAGCCCAGCAGACCGTTGGAAAGGACTTGGCGCCCGGACACTGACTACGACCCACGACAACGACCGACGACCCATAATCCCGGCACGCCCGTGAGCGAGACATCGGCAACCGAGGAATTCGACCGACGATGATCCAGCCAGCAGACCCCGTCGTTCACTCCCTGTAGTGATGCACTTCGGCACGGTGAAGTGCAGACCACTGGCCCTCATTCCTCACCGGCCAAAACGGTTACGTGCGTCACCCCCACCCCGAAACGGTCGAAGAAGCGTTGGCAACGATCGTTGAGACGATTTTCCAGGTCCGGATCCGGTTGATTACTGAACTCGAAGTGGATCCACAGACAGGCATCCTTCCCACTGATCAGACGGAACCGGATCAACTTGTCGAAGCGCTCGGGATCCGGTTGTGCTTCAGGCATGATTTCCTGCAATTCCTTGTCGAGCGACACATGGGGAACTCTCCAGTCAATCAAGACGGCGATCCAAGGGAATGTCACCTCGAGGAAGGATTTCAGGAAATGCTCGAGTGCGTATGTCCAGGCACCCACGAAGTCTATCGGTTTCATATTCAGAAAAGGATTCGCAGGCCTCCACCTCATTCTTTCAGGGCATAAAAGAAATCGACCATAACCTTTCAATCCACATCAGAGCCTGTCCCTAATCCAACCCACGATTCACCCTTTGCGAGCCTGTCCCTAAATTCTCCGAACCACCCGACAACCTCGAAGCGGCAGCGGGACAGTGCAGGAGCAAGCACTGGAAGCGATCAAACCTCTCCCTCGCGCACAGCGCGAAAGCCCCATCCTCCCCCGAGCTTCCCTGCGCGCGCAGGACCGGTCCCGCAGAGCACGACCCAAAAACGCACCAAAACCATCCCATTCGGAGCCTGTCCCTTATCACCTGAAAATAAGTCAGAGTGACCCCTTTTGTGTAAATGTGCGGGACCGACCCCCGGGGGCCCACGACTCACCCCAAGCGCCAGCCCAACGACCGAACCACCAAGCGGCAGCGGGACCGGGCCGGAGCAAGCATTGGAACGTCGACATCCTGAACCCCCTCGCGCGACAGCGCGAAAGCTCAGCCGGCCCCAACGTTCCCTGCGAGCGCAGGACCGATCCCGCGGAGCCCCTGTCGAGACCCTGATCCCCAGCGCCAGCCCCGGCACTCGGCCACCGCAAAACAGGCGAGAGTACCCGATTGTATGCGGCGTTCCTTCAGAACGCTCCGGTTGTGCGCTACACCCGGGGGTTGACCCCGGGCTGGTATACGATGCCCCGTTGGGGCACTCCGAACGCCTCACCTTCCCCGAGCCTTCATGCGCAGGTCTGATCCCACAGAGCACCCCAAAATCCGCCAAGCGGCAGCGGGAACGGGCCGGAGCAAGCATTGGAAGCGATCAAACCTCTCCCTCGCGCACAGCGCGAAAGCCCTATCCTCCCCCGAGCTTCCCTGCGAGCGCAGGACCGGTCCCGCGGAGCACGACCCAACAACGCACCGAAACCATCCCCTTCGGAGCCTGTCCCTCATCACCTGAAAATATGTAAGAGTGCCCCTTTTGTGTAAATGTGTGGGACCGACCCCATGGCGATGATAGGTGTTCCGTCGAGGCGGGCCCTGCACTAAGTTTACTCGCATGTTCTCCCGTGCCTGCGCGCTCATCACCCTTGCGGTCCTGACGAACTGCCTCCAGGCGGCCGATCGGCCCCAGTTCGGTGAAGCGTGGTCACGGAACATGACCTCGCCCGAGGTCAACCTCCCGGCGACATTCAATCCGACCAACGGAACACACATCCGGTGGAGCGTTCCCCTGGGTGCCTCTGGAACTGAATCCCACTCCACCCCCGTGGTCGCCCGGGGACGCATCTTCATTGGCACCAACAACGAGCTGCCACGGGATGCCCGACGCAAAGGCGATCGCGGCGTCATGCTCTGCCTCTCCGAGGCCACCGGAGCCCTCGAATGGCAGCTGGCCGTCCCCAAACGCGAAGAAGACATCTACCACGACTGGCCCAAGACCGGTATGGCCTCGCCCGTCACCGTCGAAGGCGACCGCGTCTACCTCGTCGACAACCGGGGCGTCGTCCAATGCCTGGACATCCGGGGCCAAGCCAACGGCAACCAAGGCCCATTCCTCGACGAAGCCGCCTACCTCAACTTGCGCGGCACCAACGCCCTGCCCGTACCCGTGCCCGCGGCCGTGCCCGACGCCGACATCCTCTGGTCCTTCGACCTCACCCGAGACGCCGGCATCTGGTCCCACGACGGAGCCCACAGCTCCATCCTCATCCACGGCGACTACCTCTACATCAACACCAGCACCGGCGTGGACAACACCCACCGCGTCATCCGCACCCCCAAGGCCCCCAGCCTCGTCGTGCTCGACAAACGCACCGGCCGCTGGGTCGCCCAGGACGGACTCGGCATCGCCCCGCGCATCTTCCACTGCACCTGGTCCTCCCCCTCCCTGACCACCGCCAACGGCCAACCCCGCATCCTCTTCGCCGGCGGCGACGGCGTCGTCTACGGCTTCGATCCCTTCCGCCCCGGAAACCACTCAACCGAACCGGCCGTCCTCAAGAACCCTTGGCGCTTTGACTTCGATCCCAGCGGACCCAAGACCAACGTCGGCACATTCCTCAACAACCGACGCGAAGGTCCCAGCAACATCTACGGAATGCCCGTCGCCCTCGGAGACAGGATGTACATCGCCGGCGGCGGCGATTGGTTCTGGGGCAAGAACGAGGCCTGGGTCCGCTGCGTGAGCCTCTCCGGCGAGGGCGACGTCAGCGCCTCGAACACGCAGTGGTCGTACCCCTTGGGTCGCCACACCATGAGCACCCCGGCCGTCGCCAATGGACTGGTCTTCTGCGCCGACTCCATGCGCAACCTCCACTGCATCGACGCCGCCACAGGCAAAGGCCTGTGGACCCACGAACTCGACGGCGAGGTCTGGGCCTCGGCGCTGGTGGCCGATGGCAAGGTCTACATCGGCACCCGGCGCGGCGGGTTCTGGACCTTCGCCCTGAGCCGCGAAAAACTACTCCTCGGGCACGTGGCTCTGGGTTCACCCATCAGCGCCACCGCCGTGGCCGCCAACGGAACCCTCTACGTCGCCACCGGCACTCGACTCTTCGCAACGACCCTGAAGAGCACGCACGCGGTCAGATGATGTCCTGAATGACGCGACCCGCGATGCCCGTCAGCCGCACATCGAGCCCCTGGAACTTCACCGACAACCGCGTGTGATCGATGCCCAACTGGCGCAGCAGCGTCGCGTGGATGTCGTGCACATCCACCGGTGAATCGACGGCGGAATAACCCAGCTCATCGGTCGCCCCGTAAATCATTCCCGGCCGAATCCCACCGCCGCACATCCAAATGGTGAACCCGGCGTTGTGATGGTCGCGGCCGCTGCCGCCTTGGCTCATCGGGGTGCGGCCAAACTCGCCGGCCCAAACGATCAGCGTGTCTTTGAGCATGTCGCGCTGCTTGAGGTCGGTGATGAGCGCCATGCACGCCCGGTCAATCTCGGCCGCCTTGAACTCGACGCCCTGCTTCACCTCGCCGTGGTGGTCCCAGTCCTTGTGGTAAAGCTGGATGAACCGCACGCCGCGCTCAGCCAAGCGGCGGGCCAGAAGGCAGTTCGAAGCGAAGGATCCATCCCCAGGCTTGCAGCCGTAGAGCGACTGGATGGAGGCCGGTTCGCTCGCCGTGTCCATCAACTCCGGCACGCTTGCCTGCATTTGGAAGGCCATCTCGTACTGAGCGATGCGGGTGGCGATCTCAGGGTCGTCCACCACCGTGTCGTGCTGACGATTGAGGTCGTTGATCGTCCGCACCACTTCGTGCTGCCCTTCGCGGGTGATTCCCGGCGGGGTGGTCAGGTACATCACCGGATCGCCCTTGCCCCGCAAGTGCACCCCCTGAAAGCGGCTCGGCAGCATGCCCGGTGCCCACTGGCGCGCAGCAATCGGCTGGTTCTGACCGCCGCGCCCGAGCGAGGTCAGCACCACAAAGCCGGGGAGATTTTCCGCCTCGGAACCCAACCCATAGGTCACCCACGAACCCATGCTCGGGCGACCCGCGATTTGCGAGCCCGTGTTCATGAACATGTGGGCCGGATCGTGGTTGATGGCCTCGCTGGTCATGGAACGCACCCAGCAAATTTCATCGGAGACCGAGCCCAATTGGGTGAACAGTTCACACAGTTCGACACCGGCTTTGCCAAAGCGCTTGAAGGGCAACTGCGGCCCGTAGCAGACGAGTTTCTGCCCCTGAAGCTGGGCGATTTGTTTGCCCTGGGTGAACGTCTCGGGCATGGGCTTGCCGTGCATTTCCACCAGCTTGGGCTTCGGATCGAAGGTCTCGAGGTGCGACGGCCCACCGGCCATGCTCAGCCAGATCACCCGGCGCGCCTTCGCCGGAAAGTGCAACGGATTCACCGCCCCTTGGACCGCACGGATGGCAGCGGCCTGAAGGAGTCTCGGTTGGAGGATGGAACCCAGTGCCAAGGCACCCAAGCCCTGCGAGGCCCGACCCAGAAACACACGGCGGGTCTGCTGTTGCTGGATAAACTGACGAATCTCCGAGGAAGGGCTCATGGTCAGGAACGGGTGATGGTCTCGTGGAGGTTGAGCAGGGCGCGGGCCACATCGGTCCAGGCGGCCCATTGGACAGGATCGAGACCGGCAGGCGCTGGAGCCTTGCCAGTTCGGGTGAATTGCGCAGCCGCTTCCGGATCTTTGGCGAAGGCGGTGCGTTGGGATTCGAGCAGACGACGCAGTGCGCTCAACTCCGAGTCCAACGGAGCCCGGGCCAGCGCCTGACGCCAAGCCCAGATCAGACGCTCCGAGTCGTCGCCGGAACCCTCGCGAAGGATGCGGGCCGCGAAACTCCGGGCCGCCTCGACGTAGCTCGGATCGTTGAGCAGCACCAGGGCTTGCTGGGGAATGTTGGAGCGGTTGCGCTCGGCGGCGCACTCCTCGCGGGTGGCCGCGTCGAAGGCCAGCATGCTCGGGTGCACGTAGGAGCGTTGCCACCAAGTGTAGAGGCCACGCCGATATTGATCGCCGCCCGAGCTGGCATCATAGCCCCGCTGCGGGAAGTTGAGGTTCTCCCAGTACCCGTCGGGCTGGTAGGGCCGCACGCTCGGCCCTCCAATGCGCGGCACCAACAAGCCCGAGACCTGGAGAGCCGAATCCCGAACCATTTCCGCCTCGATGCGCCAGCGTCCCTGACGGGCCAATTCCCGGTTTTCGGGATCGCGGGCCAGAAGCTCGCGCGAGGCGCTGGAGGTTTGTCGATAGGTCCGACTGGTGACCATGAGGCGGACCAGGTGCTTCACATCCCAACCACTCTCCCGGAACTCCACCGCCAGCCAATCGAGCAACTCGGGATGGCGCGGCGGTTCGCCTTGGGCCCCGAAGTCATCGAGCACCTTGGAGAGGCCGGTGCCGAAGAACTGACGCCAGAAGCGATTGACCACCACCCGCGCGGTCAGCGGGTTCTCGGGCGACACCAACCAGTCGGCCAGATCCAAGCGATTGAGCCGTCGATCGGAAACCGCTCGAGAAGCCGGACGGAACTGCGCCGGGATGGCTGGCTCCATGATTTCGCCCGTCTCGATGAGCCAGTTGCCCCGGGGCAGCACCCGGACGGTCCGGGGCTTTTCCGAGCGCTCGGTGACCAGAGTGCGCGGGATCGTGCCCTCGAAATCGGCGCGCGCCTTGTCGGCAGCGGTCCGCTGTGCGCGCAAGTCCGCCAACTCCGGTGCGGCCGTCTTGAACTCGGACCACAACTTGGCCGACTGCTCAGGCGTCCGAGCGGATGGATCCACCTTCAGTCGGTCCGCGAGATCGGCGTTCGGCAAGGGAACCGTCGGCGGCACGACCGCGGCGGGATCGGTGGCCACGCCGAGGCGGAAACATCCGAGCGTGTGGTGGCCGTGCCCGTGCTTCTGTTGCAACTCGATTTCCAACCGCTCTCCGGAGGCCAAGGTGAGCGGCTCCTTCAGACGCAACCGCAACTGCGACGGCTTGCCCGCCTCGGGCAGAATGGCCCAACCGGCGAACGTCCCGCGGGCGTCGTGATCGATGACCGAAGCCGCCGACCATTTGCCATAGGGATTCTTGTCGGCCGACACCGTCTGCTCGTGGCTAGCCCACGCCGATTCGAAGGCGATATCCCGGGCCGGGACTCCGTCGCGGACCACGCGAGCCACCACCTCGGTCAGCACAAAATTGCCATTACCGGCGCGGCCCGGTCCTTGAGACGGCAGGGATTTGTCGGGCAGCACTTCCACGCGCACTCCGACCACCCGTTCCGGCAGTGAGGCGAATCGGACCAACGTGCTGTCGGTGTCGGAATTCTTGCCCCCGATGAGCACCGAGCGGTCGTCACGGATGGTGACAGTGGCACCTCCGGTTGAATCAGCAGAGGTCGGTGCGGTCGCAGTCCACAGCGAATCAGAACGCAGGGCTTCCAACCGTTCCTGCCGCCATCGCCCGAAGGCGCTTTCCAACTTCGGATGGGGACCTTCGAACTGGCTCTTGAGGCGCTCGGCCTCGGTGGTCAGGCGGGCCAATTCGCGGGCCTGGGGCTCGGTAGGCACCAGCATGCCGTCTTCGCGCCGGCCGATGATCGCCTCCTTCACATCCGCAAAAAAGGCACCCATCGAGTAGAAATCCCGGGCCGTGATGGGATCGAACTTGTGATCGTGGCATTGGGCGCACCCGATGGTTTGACCCATCCAGACCGTGCCGACGGCGCGGACCCGATCGGTGAGGTAGCGTGACTCGTAATCTTTCTCCTGCGCCCCGCCCTCTTCGGTCGTCAGCAAGAGCCGGTTGAAACCGGAGGCTACCCGCTCCTCCATCGTCGGATTGGGAAACAAGTCTCCGGCCAACTGTTCCCGGGTGAACTGGTCGAAGGGCTTGTTGTTGTTGAACGAGCGGATGACGTAGTCGCGGTAAGGCCAAATGTTCCGCGGAGTGTCCGAGTGGTATCCGATGGTGTCGGCGAATCGCACCACGTCGAGCCAACCAATGGCCATGCGCTCTCCGTACTGGGGCGTGGCCATCAGGCGATCGACCATCCGCTCATAAGCCCCGGGGGCGTTATCGGCTTCGAAGGTGGCGACCCTCTCCGGGGTCGCCGGCAAGCCGGTCAGATCCAAGCTCAACCGACGGGCCAGCGTGCGGCGATCGGCCTCGGGTGCGGGTTTCAGACCCGCTGAATCCAAATGCGAACGCACCCAGCGATCGATACCACCCTCACCCTCGCCCCCGGGAGGCAAAACGGGGCGGACCAACGGTTGGTAGGCCCAGTGCCCCTGATAGGCGGCTCCCTCGGCGATCCAGCGCTGCAGTATCGCCTTCTGTTCCGGTTTCAACGGCTTGTGCGCCTCGGGCGGGGGCATCAATTCCTCCGCATCCGTGCTGTGGAGCCGTTGCACCAATTCACTGCCGCCCGCATCGCCCGGCACCATCGCTTTCTTGCCCGACTTGGCCGGCTTGAGCGCCTCCTCACGACGATCCAAGCGCAGCCCCCCTTTCATCTTCTGGACATCGGGTCCGTGGCACGAAAAGCAGTGCTCGGAGAGGATGGGCCGGATGTCGCGATTGAACTGGACCGGACCCGCCGCGGCGGAAGCCGGCGCTGCTCCGACGACCATCGGGCCGCAACCCAACGCAGCGATCAAGACCCACCGGGACACTGTTCTGGAAGCGCGAGCCTTCATGGAATGCCATTCATTCTGGACCCACCTCCCGCGATGCCAACCCTGAAAAGCGATCGACTGCGGATAAACTCTTCACACCCGCGTTCCATCCCTGCCCCTCTCTGGCGGGATTCCAAGCCCGATCATCTGTCTGGAACGGACCACGAAATGCCCACCACGGGCCCTTCCTTGCCATGGGCCGATCGAGAGATCTACCGTTTGGGAATTCCTTCGAAAGAACCTCTGGGTAACCATGCACCCGACCCCGACACTCAAAGCCTCTTCGGCCTCTTCGGCCCTATTGCTCACATGCGGCGCTCTCGGGACTTTTCACCTCGCATTCCTGTTCCCGGCTTTCTGGTGGCTGGTGCTCGTCCATCTCGGCTGCCTGTTTGAACTCCGAAGACTGTCCACTGCGCGAGCGGCGTTTTATGTCGGGCTGGTCACCGGACTCGGAGTGTTCGGACCCCAGATGGGATTCCTGTGGGAGATTTTCAAGGGAGCCGCCATTCCCCTCTGGCTCGTCCTCGCGCTGTTTTACGCGGCGTTTCTGCTCCTCCTCAACCGCGTCGAAAGCCGCTGGGGCACGTTTCGAGCGGGCCTGCTCATGCCGGTGCTCTGGTGTGGTATCGAATACTTGCGCAGCGAAGTCTGGTGGCTGCGCTTCGCCTGGTTCACGGCCGGCGAGTGCCTGCCACCGGAATTGACTCCCCGGGTCCTCTATCGACTGGGCATTTATGGGCTGGGATTCGGCTTGGCTTGGGCCGCCGGCCAAGGTGCCACCTGGGTGTTCGCAACACGACGGAATGATCGCATGCGCGCAGGCCTCGGATTCCTCGCAGCTTGCATGGGATTTGCCGCCTTGGCCTTGTGGCCGCTGCCTCGAAGCAACCGAGACATCCCGAAGACGATCCAGGTGGCCGGTCTCCAGCTCGAATTCCCCAGCCTCCCGGATATTCTCGCCGGTCTCGATGCGCTGATCCGGTCGCATCCGGAAGCCGAGTTGCTGATGCTCAGCGAATACTCTCTGGAAGAACCGCCACCCAAAGCGCTGAAAGCTTGGTGCCGGCGGAATGGCAAATGGCTGGTCGTGGGCGGTAAACAACCCATCGGCTCCGGCGACTCGGACGGCCTAGGATCAACGCCCTCAGCCAGCTCGCACACCAACGCCGCAGTCGTGGGCCAAGTAGCCGCAGGCAATGGATTGCGATGGCCTCGATCCGGTGCCCCGAAGGAACGGTTCCACAACACAGCCTTCGTCATCAGCCCCAACGGCGCGGTGGTTTTCCAGCAGGCCAAGTCGAGGCCCATCCAATTCTTCGCCGATGGAGAACCAGCCCCCTCGCAAGCGGTCTGGGATTCCCCGTGGGGCAAGCTCGGCATCGCCATTTGCTACGACGCGAGTTACCGGCAAGTCATGGACCCACTGATTCGGCTCGGCGCCACCGGGCTGTTGATTCCGACCATGGATGTGGAGCACTGGGGAGAACACGAACATCGACTCAATGCGCGCATGGCGGTGATCCGGGCTGCCGAATACCGCGTGCCGATATTCCGCGTCGCCAGTTCCGGCATTTCCCAAATCATCAACCCAAACGGCCACGAGACTGCCACTGCTCCTTTCCCCGGCCCGGGCCATGCATTGGCCGGCCCACTCACCCTTGCCGTCCCAGGCCCATCCGTTCCGCTCGATGCTTGGCTCGCCCCTGCCTGCACCGGAGCCACGGCCGCCGTGATTCTCTGGCTCGCCATCGCCTCCCGGCGAAAGACACAAACCTCGAACACCGCCCAGGATTCACGCCCCGCCTCGCCCGCCCTCGACTCCTCGCTTTAGCCGAGCAGATCCAAAACATCCCAGCCCCATAGGCGCACCCCGCACGAATCAGCAGCGGGATCGGGCCGGAAGCCCCTCGCCTCGGTGGAACACCCGGGGCAAACTTCAGCCCATGATCTCCCGTTCGTGGTATCCCCGCTGGCTGGCCCCGTGGCTTTGCCGAATCCTCCTGATCTTGCTGGCCTCGCTCATTCGGACTCAGGCCGAAGAATACCCGTTGGGTCCCGACTCGCAGTTCAACCCATCAGTGCCCCACGGCACAGTGACCCGCCACGTCTTCACAGCGACGGAAAAGAGCCTCTTCCCGGGCACGCGGCGCGACTACTGGATCTATGTGCCGAAGCAGTATTCGCCCGACAAGCCACCCTGCCTGATGGTCTTCCAAGATGGTGGTGGTTATGTATCCACCAATGGTTCCTTTCGGGCCCCCATCGTCTTCGACAACCTGATCGCCCGCGGTGAGATGCCAGTGACTGTCGGGGTGTTCATCAACCCCGGAGTCTTGCCCTCCGCGCAGGGAACCAACGCCCTGCCCCGCTACAATCGCAGCTACGAGTACGACGGGCTGGGTGACCGCTACGCCCGCTTCCTCGCCGAAGAACTCCTACCGGAGATTCGCAAGACGGTGGCCTTCACCGATGATCCCAATGGTCGTGCCATTGCCGGTGCGTCCAGCGGGGCCATCGCAGCCTTCACTGCCGCCTGGGAACGCCCCGACTTGTTCCGACGAGTCTTCAGCACCATCGGCACCTATGTCGGACTTCGGGGCGGCAACGCGTATCCCATCCTCATCCGCAAAACCGAGCCCAAGCCCCTGCGGGTCTTCCTGCAAGACGGCTCCAACGATCAGAACATTTACGGCGGTAATTGGTGGATCGCCAACCTCGACATGCAGAGCGCACTGGAGTTCGCCGGATATGAACTGGAGAAGGCTTGGGGCACTGGCGGCCACGACAGCAAACAGGCCGGAAGCATCTTTCCGGAGGCACTCCGCTGGCTGTGGAAGGATTACCCCGCACCCGTGAAAGCGGGCCAGGGATCGCGACAGCCGCTGACCCGGGAAGTCCTGGCCGCGGGCGAAGCGTGGTCTCCGGTCGCCACAGGTCTCCCCTTCCGGCAGATCTGGACCGACGAGAACGGGGCCGTCATCGCTGAAACGCCACAAGGACTCCAGCGACTGGAAGACTCCCGCGGAGTTCCCTTGGGTGCACCTGAGGCGCGGAAGCTGAAGCCACGGTTTTCGACCCTCACCGCCGCCTCCGTGACTCGACAGGACGGACACGCCTACCGCCTCGACTCCGCCCGGCGCAAGCTGTCTCACCAACCTCCCTCCGGCCGCCTTCAACACCACAACCTCACCGGGCTCGAGATGCCGACGTCCCTCTGCCTGTCTCCCGACCAAACCCTGCTATACGTCGCCGACCGCCGCCGCCAGCTCATCACCAGTTTTCAGGTGGGCCGGGACGGAATTCCCACGCTCGAACAACCCTACTTCCATCTGCACCTGCCCGACGACGCCGACGGCTCTGGCGTGGGTGGCCTGTGCGTCGACTCCGCGGGACGCCTTTATGCGGCCACCCCCATCGGCATCCAGGTCTTCGACCAGGCCGGACGAGTCAATGGCATCATCGCACCTCCCCAGAGTCTCACGAACATCCAAGGCCTCACTTTCGGCGGACCGATGCGCAAACAGTTGTACCTGTTGGCCGACGGGCACATCTGGCGACGGACGGTTCAGACCCAAGGAGTTTCCCCCGCGGCACCGCCGGTTTTGCCGCCCCCACCGCGGCTCTGACCCGATCCGCGCCCCCCCTCGCACTCTCCGCGCGAAAGCCCAACTCACCCCCAACGTTCCCTGCGAGCGGAGGACTTATCCCAAACCAAAGGCACCCAAGCGGAGCGGGATCGGTCCGGAGCAAGCCTTGGAAGCGATCACCAAAGCCCCTCGCGCACAGCGCGAAAGCGCCTCCTCCCTCGAGCTTCCTCAGCGAGCGCAGAACCGATCCCGCGGAGCCCACATACGCCAAGCGGAGCGGGATCGGTCCGTAGCGAGCCTTGGAAGCGATCACCAAAGCCCCTCGCGCACAGCGCGAAAGCCCAATCCTCTCCAGAGCTTCCTCAGCGAGCGTAGGACCGATCCCGCGGAGCGCTCAAGGCACTCACCCCTAACGCCAGCCAAGGCAAGCCACCCGTCAAATTTGTGATGGACTGCCACCTTTTGTGTAAATATGCGGGACCGACCCCTTTTGATTGGCGTGGGCGAGCGAAAAGCTTCGCGGTGGGGTGGCGGGGTCTGCTAGACTCTGTCTCTGCGAATGAGTACGAAGCTGTTTTCTGAACTCGGTCTGTCTGAAGAGATCCTCAAGGCCGTGCAACGCCTGGGATTCGAACAGGCCTCCCCCATCCAGGCCGAGGCCATCCCGGTGCTGATGACGGGCAAGGATATCGTCGGGCAATCCCAGACGGGTTCAGGGAAGACCGCGGCCTTCGCCATCCCGGCCATCGAACGGATGGATCCCAAGGCCGCCGGCCCCCAAGTGTTGATCCTCTGCCCCACCCGCGAATTGGCCATCCAGGTCAGCGAAGAAGTTCACAAGCTGGCGTTCTTCAAGCGCGGAGTTAAACCCCTGCCCATCTACGGCGGACAAAGCTACGAGCGGCAGTTCTCCGGATTGCGCGCCGGTGCCAACGTCATCATCGGCACCCCGGGCCGCATCATCGACCACATCGACCGCAAGACCCTGCAACTGGGCGGCATCAAGACCGTCATCCTCGATGAGGCCGACGAGATGCTCAACATGGGCTTCCGCGACGATATCGAGAAGATCCTCTCGTCCACCCCCCCGGAGCGTCAGACCGTGATGTTCTCGGCCACCGTGCCGCGTCCCATCGAAGAACTCATCGCCCGCTACACCCGCCAACCGGTGCGGGTCCGCATCGAGGCCAAGGCCCTCACCGTGCCGACCATCGAGCAGGTGTATTTCGAGGTGGATCGTCGTTGGAAGTTCGAGGCCCTCACCCGGCTCATCGACCTGCACGACGTGACGCTGGCCATCATCTTCGCCAACACCCAGCGCGTGGTGAATGAACTGACCGAGCAACTCATGGGCGCGGGCTACACGGCCGACTGCATCCACGGCGGCATGCCCCAGGCATCCCGCGACCGCGTCATGAGCAAGTTCCGCTCCGGCGGACTCCGCTTCCTGGTGGCCACCGACGTGGCGGCCCGCGGCATCGATGTCGACGACATCCAGGTGGTGTTCAATTTCGATCTCCCCTACGACGCGGAAGACTATGTGCACCGCATCGGCCGCACCGGGCGCGCCGGTCGCAGCGGAATCGGCATTTCCTTCGCCAGCGGCCGAGAGGTGTTCCTCATCCGCGACATCGAACGCTTCACCCGCCAGCGGATGCGCCGCGGCGACATTCCCAGCACGAGCGAAATCGAAGACGCGCGCCGCGATCAGTTCCTCAAGAGTCTCCGCGAGACGCTTCAGGCCGGCGATTTCCGCCATTACGATCACGTCATCGAAGCGCTGTTGGAGGAAGGTTTCGATTCTCTGGACGTAGCCAGCGCCGCCATCCACCGACTCATCAGCAAACCCGGTGACGAAGCTCCGAAGGCGGGCAAGCCCGCCAAGGCAGCCAAAGCCACCAGTGCAGCCCCCTCAGCCGCATTGCCGGTCGGAACCCCGCCTTCAGCCAC
>CAMATE010000062.1 GCA_945861075.1 Akkermansia muciniphila | reverse complement strand
GTCTTGCCGGCACCATTGGGTCCGAGAAGCCCAACAATCTCGCCGGCACCGACATGGATCGACACCCCGTCAACCACCCGACGGCCGGAATAAGCCTTGGCGAGTCCTTCCACCGACAGGAGCGGTGGAGAATCCTTGGGGATGCTATTGGCGGCGGTGGCCATGTTCAGCGGGATTTGGGGGCGTTGGTGCCTCGCGGTGCCTTGGTGCGGTTGAAGAGGTCTGAACCCTTCAGGATGTCGGCCTTGAGTTCTATTCGGTAAGATCCCCGATTGCGCATGGTTCTGGACTTGAGGTCGTAGATGAGCGCCTCGGTTCCGATCATGGTGCCCGAGGGGGTTTCGATGCGGGGGTCTCCGGTCAGGATCAAGATCTCCTCCTGGGATCCGTATTCGGCCTGCTTGCCATAGGCATGGACCACGTTGGTTGTGCCATTGCCGCCCACCTGAATCAGGTCGATGGCCACATTGCCCGAAGCGATGAGGGATTGGAGTTTGCCGTCGGTGGGAATGGGGTTTTGCGTTCCGGAGGTTTTCTTCTGTGGAATGGCTGCACGAAGATCGTCGCAGGTGATCAAGAGAATGCCGGGAGCCTCCACACGCACATGATCCCAGAGGTGGTAGACGCCTTTTTCGAGTTCCAGAACGCAGTTGGTGGCCGACAGCAGGATCTTGTCTTGCTGCAGTGCCTGTGCCGAACCAGAGGCCGGAATCAAAAACAAGGCGAGGAGTGAAAGGAGGAGGCTGCGGATCATGGAGAAGCGGGTTTGGGCTGGAAGAGGCGGGTGCGCAGTTCGATATGCACCGAGTTGGAGACGGTCAGACGGCGTTCGGTGCCGTCGAATTGGAAGCCGTTGCCGCGGACCGAGACGCCGTCGGATTCCCGTCGGGCCGTGAAGCTGCCGCCCGATCCGACATCCTTGGTGTTGACGTTCACCCGACATGACGGCGACTCGATGATGAAGTCGGAGGTTTCGTCGGGTTGGAAGGATTCCAATCTCAATCCGGTCACGTCCCACAGGGAAGGGACGAGGCCGCCCTTTTCTGAGGGCGCCGGTGAGGCCTCGGTGGAGGAAAATCGCAGTTGGAGCCGACCGGTGGAGTTGTCTCGCAGGCTAATGCCCCACTGCCGGATGGTGGCTGCGCTGGCGCGAGAGGCCGGCGTTGTCGAGGTTGGCGCGTTGGTGCTGACCGTCGATCCGTTGCCCTGAGCCCATGCTCCGAAGGCCAGCAGGCCCAGGAGGGTGGCGAGCCGGGATCGTTGGTTCATCAAGGACATGGCTTGAGAGTCTTGGAATTCAAACTGCGGGTTAGGAAGCGAATTTCTCAACCATCCGCTCCCAATGACCTTGGGCTTTGAGCAAGAGGTCCGTGGCCTCGCGGACCGCTCCATGGCCGCCGGGTTTCTGCGTGACCCAATGAGCAATTTGGCGGGCCTCCTCGATGGCGTCGGCGGGAGCGATGGCCAATCCTGCCCGTTTGAGCGCGGCCAGATCCACCCAGTCGTCGCCCATGTAGAGGACTTCATCCCAGGTGATTTGGGTCTCCCGCAGCCAGGCCTCGATTGCGGCGACCTTGGGCCCGGAAGACTGATGCAGGAAATCGATCTTCAAATCCTGGGCCCGTTGAATGGTGGCTTCGCTGGGGCGCGCGGAAACCCAACCCACCCGAATGGAGGCCTCGGTTTGCAGGAGCCGCAGCCCCAAGCCATCCCGAATGTGGAAGACCTTGGTTTCGGCCGCGCCACCCATGCTCACGGTGGCGTCGGTCAGGACTCCGTCCACATCGCAGATGAAGAGGCGAATCCGCCGGGCGCGTGCGATGAGTTCTTCGGAAAACGACATGCTGGAGCGGACAATCCGGCAATGCCGCCGGACGGGCAAACAGGAATCCGGGCTGGATCATGGGGTTCGACGAATGCGCATCTCCCGCACATTGGGGCTCCAGAGATGGCGCTGTTGAAGGCCTCCAGGCCAGCGGATGTGGACGGCGGTCGGGGGTGTGGTTCCGGTGATGAGCACGCGGGATGAGTCTTGAGACCACCATCCGGAACCCGCACGAATCTCAATGGCAGGGCCGCTACCGCTGCCGAATTCGGCCCGAACCACCGCACCGATGGCCATCGGATTGGGGCCTGGTTGTTCCAGTCGCAGCCCCCAACCAGGCCTGGCCTGGCGGTTGTGCAGCAGCGCTGTGGGCCCAGCCTGTTGGGTCACGGCCAGATCGATGCGCCCATCGAGATCGAAATCGCCGGCTGCGCTGCCGCGTCCTTCGCCGGGCAAGACGATGCCCGAGGCGGCGGGTGACAAGGCTTTGAAATTTCCGCGACCATCGCCGGTCAGCACGAGGCCCAATCCGGCGTCGTGTCGGGAGGTCTCGGCATCGACCCCGAAGAAATTCTGGGCGAGGAAGAGGTCTTGATGGCCGTCCCCGTCGAAGTCGGCGGCAGTCAATCCGAAGGCCGGGGCCCACTGAGCCTCGTCAGGGAGCGCGCGGATTTCGAATCGATCTCCCCGGTTGAGGAATACCGTTGAGGCATGCCAGTGGGATTCGACGCGCCGGGCTCCGGCCCCGTGTGTTCCGAGCAACGCGTTAAGGCCCCCTTTGCCATACGCCTCGTGTGAAGGGACGGTTTCGGCGGCGAAGGGCAGAGCCTCACGAATAGTTGGAAGCTCCCGCCAGGGAACCTCACGCCGGTGCACTGGGTCCCAAGCGTGGATCAAGGGGGTGACGGTGCCGGGCACAAACTCGGCATAGGTGATTCGCACGGGGTCTTGAGCGGGATTGATGCGGCCTTCGCCGAAGTTCCAACCCCAATTGCCCGCCACCAAATCCAAGCGGCCGTCATTGTTGAAGTCGGCGGCGGTGAGTCCGGTCCAGCGACCCTGATAATTGATCCAGTCGACCGACTTGCCGTCCGGGGTCACCAGACCGGGTTTCCATGGAAGCAGGTGGGTTCCATCGGCTCGAAAGAATCGCAGAGGACCGAACTCTGCGGCCAGGACCAGTTCCGGACGTCCATCACCGGTGAGGTCGCTGGCGATCATGCCCGTGGCCAAGCCGGTGTTGGTGAGAGTGAGCCAGGGTGCGTACAGACCTTGGCCCCCGCGGAAAATCCGCGTGTCCGCCGACTCCGGCCAGCGTCCCGGTACATAGCGCCCGGCCACGGCCAGATCGAGTTCCTCGTCCCCGTTCCAATCGGCCAGCACGACGCTGCCGGAGGCTTGGGGTGAATCGCCCAGGCTCTGCGATTGGTTCGTTCTCAGCAACGAGCCCAGGGCGGTGGGGCTATTGCTTCCGGACTCGGGTTGGTGACCGGTTGCCATGACGATACCTTGGCGGTCTACCGCGGCAGCGATGCCGGTGACCGAATGGGCCTGACCGGTCTTGAGGCTGAGATCGGGCCTCGGTTGGAAGCCTCCCGATCGGTCGTTCCGGAAGACCAGCCATTCGCCGCGTCCGGCCAGGAGCAGGTCGTCGAAGCCGTCGGTGTCGATATCGAAGAAGGCGACTCCGGGGCTTTCGCTGGACAGGCGACGTGGGAGCAAGGGTTGACGGTTGAATTCGTCTGAGGCCGGTGGTGAGTGCCGGTGGTTCAAGGTGGCTGAGATTTCCTCGAAGAGCGTTGAGGAGGATGCGGGTGCGTTGGTGGCTGCCCGTGTTTCGATGAGGGCGATCGCCGAGTCTTCGAAGGCTTCCACCTCTGAATTCGGCGAAACGCCACCGATCCGACTGCGTTTGTTTCCGGGCCAGCGGACTTCTACGGAAACGGATTGGTCCGGTTTGGCAGCGAACATCCGCAGTGCCTGATCTCCGGATAAATATCGGCCGCCGGCGACCATTTCCTGGCTTTGTGAGACAGGGCCACCCTCCACAACAATCTGCGCTCCAATCCCGTGGGTGTTGGCGCCGCTGCCCCGCAGGCGGACCGCCACCCGGGGAGCCGATGCCTCGTTGCGGTAGAGACCTGCGGCGTCGCCCAGGTTGCAAGTCACCACGTCCAGATCTCCATCGTTGTCCAAATCAGCCAGTGCCATGGCTGTTGTTACTCCGCGATCCTGGAATCCCCATTCCCGACTCCGGTCTTCAAAACGCAGGTCTCCTCCGTTGCGGAAGGCGAGGTTGGCCGTGTCGAGTCGCGGGAATCGCGAGAGGTTATGCAGGCGTTGCTCGGCGCTCGGAGCACTCCGCTCGAGCGATTGGGCGGCCAGGATGTCGGCATGCTGCACGTCGTGCGCGTTGCCGTTGGCCACCAGCAAGTCTTCCCAACCGTCGAGATCCACGTCGATGAAGACGGTGCTCCAGGACCATTCCGTTGCAGCGAGGCCAGAGAACTGGGCGATCTCCGCGAAGGGGCCGCCCGCCCGGGCCACGTGCAAGGTGTTCCGAGTCACCTCGGGGCGGAATTGCGGATCGTCGATTGGGGGGCGCAGCACCGAGGCCATGGTGTTGGGTCGCTGCCAGGCGCGGCGCTCCGGGTCGCGGCTCAGCATGTCCACCACGAACAAGTCCACGAGGCCGTCGCGATTGATGTCAGCCGCGTCCACGGCCATGGAGCTGAGGCTGTGGTTTCGGAAGAGTGTGCGTGGAGCCGCTTGAAAACCGGCACCGGCGCGATTGAGCCAAATGCGGTCCTTCCAGTGGACGAAGTCATTGCAGACGTAGAGGTCAGGCCAGCCATCGCCATTGAGGTCTCGGAACAAGGCGCTCAAGCCCCAGTCGGTTGGCGGCGCGTCGAGTTTTCGGTCGTCCTCGTCGAGAAATGTGCCTTGTGTCCAGGAGACCGGAGCGAAGTGGCCTCCGCCTTGATTGAGGTAGAGAAAATCCCGCTCACCGCGCTCCAGGATTTCGGCGCTGCCATCCCGCTCGCCCACCGCGATGAATCGGTCTTCCGGAGTGACCCGGATGGATCCGTCGGCTTCCCGTCGGGCTTCCACTCGCAAACCGGGCGGTTGGTCCTTGAAGGTGGTGCTCCGGTAATTGGTCACGTAGAGATCCAGGTCGCCGTCACCATCGATGTCGGCCATTGCCAGGGAGGTGGCTCCCAGACGCTTGGAGAGCCGGTGATGCGTGGATTCGGTGAAGTGTCCGGCTCCATCGTTCAGGAACAGGCGGGTGCCAAAGCCCAGACCGTTGACCAGCAAATCGAGGTCCCGGTCGCCGTCGACGTCCACCAAGACGGTGCCCGTGCTGGGTTGGTCGGCACACGGTGCCCCTCCGGCCTCGGGTTGTCGCTCGAATCGCCAGCCACCCCGGTTGAGGTACAGTTCGTTGGGACCATCCAACCGTGCGAAGTAGAGGTCGCACCAGCCGTCTCCGTTGACATCACCGAGGGCCACGCCAGACCCGTTTTCCAGGATGCGGTTGTTGGCCATCGCGGCCTCGCTAACCGAGTTGGTCATGGCGACGCCGGTGGAATCCGGGGGCATTCGGGTGAATCCCGTTCGATGACCGGAGGGAGTCGGTAGAGCGCGAATGCGGCCGCCGGTCACTTCACGCCAAACAGGAGCTGGAGCACCCGGATTGGCAAAAACAGCCATTCCAAGAGCCCAGCCTGCGGTGAGGAACCTTGGGAACCAGCGCATGGGGATCTGCTTCTGGCTCTAACAGGATTGTGCCCACTGAGGAAAGCCCGGACTCCAAGCATGGGCAGACTTCCTGACTGTTGGGCTTGTTACCCAATTCCGCACTGGTCTCGTCCGCATCGACGAGCGGTTCATCTATCCCCTGCCGCGGAATCTCCAGTTCCGTCGAACAGGATGGGATCATCCGGTCGTTTCCGAAGGTTGGGAAAGCGCCGTCAGGGCTGCGGCCACGACCCGATTTGCCGGGATGGAATCCATGCATCGGAAATCCACCGGGCATTGACGCAGGAAGCACGGGGCACACGGGGCTGATCCCAGCAGCAAGTGATGGCGCGGATCACCGGGTAATCCAGGGCCAGTGAGTTCTGGCGAGGTGCTGCCGAACGGGACGACCACCGGAACGCCCAGGGCTGCGGCCAAATGCATGGGCCCGGTGTCGTTGGTGATCACTACGCGACACAAGGCTAGGGCGGCCATCAACTCGGCGAGTGTGGTTTGGCCGGCCAGTGATGTGACCGTGAGGCCTTGCAGTCGGCGGGTGAGGTCTTCAGCCAAAGGGATATCAGCCTTGCCACCGAACAGCACGAAGTGGCACCCCGTCCGGTCAGCCAGCGATCGGGCCGCTTCGGCAAATCGGTCCAGAGGCCAGCGTTTTGCCGGACCGTATTCGGCTCCGGCATTGAGCCCGATGAGCGGTTTTCCCGATGCGACCGAAGTTGCCAATCGAGCGGTCATGGCTTGGCTTGCCGGGGATCCCGGTACCAATCGGGGCGGCAGCGGGGTGACGTTGGCCCCCAAATATCCCACCAACCGGAGGTAGTGGTGGAGTTGGTGCGAGTCGGTGGGGTAGGCCGTGCGGGGAGTGTGCTGTGCCCCGGGCAATCCGACCATGCGGCGCACTTCCGACTCGGTTCGCTTGCGCATGCGCACGGTGCCTGAGTCGGCTGCAACGCGGTCGGTGAGGAACACGGTGCGCGGAAAATTCCCGGAACCCACCCGTCGCGGAATGCCTGCCCACCACACCTCCAGCGCCGACCGGAACGAGTTGGGGAAGACCACTGCCAGATCAGCATTCAGGGATCGCACATTCCGCGCGACCGAACGCCATCCCTCGCCGGGAGCGAAGGTGGTGACCTGATCAACCGCCGGATGCGAGGTCCACAAATCCCGGAGTTTTTCCGCGCAGAGCAGAGAGACTTGCGCCTGCGGAAACCGTTCCCGAAGGCGCAGGACCGCCGGCGTGGTCATGACCGCATCGCCCAGCCAATTCACACTTCGAATGAAGATGTGGCGAGTGGTGTCGGGCTTCATGACGCGGGATCAGTGGTATGACCCGGTGCCTTTTGATGGGTCGAAGGGGGTTTCCACCGCCGATGCACCCAGAACCAATTGGCCGGATCTTTTCGGACCGCGACTTCATACTCTCGTTGTACGTCGAGGATAATGGACTCGATCGTGCGTTCTTGTCCGTGTTCGTCGTGCGTGGGGATCACAGGCCCCACCTCGATGCGCCAGCGGGCCAATTCCGTGCGGTAGCAAATCGCCATGGTCAGCAGGGCTTTGTAGCGCAGGGCGATCACGGCCGGAGCTGGACTGCAGGAACAGGGACGCCCGAAAAAGGGCAGCCACAGCCCCTTGCCGCCGCCGTGTTGGTCGGAGAAAAGGGCTAAAACGGATTTGTTCCGTTTGAATAACTCGCTAATGGCGAGGGTGGCATTGTGCCGTTCGACGAATTGCACGCCCGTTATGGTGCGCAGGCGTTGGAGGGCTCGTTCGAGCGGGACGAACCGTTGGGCCCGGTAGGTGGTGGTTATATTCCAGCCGGGCCAGTGCTTTTGGACATGGGCCAGCAGGTCGAAACCACCGAAATGCCCCGTGGCCACGACCAGTTGATTAGCACCGCTCCGGAGCAGGTCCTCAAGGCCCACAAACTCGATGCGCGCCTGCAATTCCTCCGGGTCCATGCCCGGGGTCCGGATGGCGCACGCGTAGGCCTCGCCAATGCGGCGGAAGTTCTCCAGAGCCACGGCTTGCACCTCCGCCGGTTTCCAATCCGGGAACGCTTGGGCGAGATTCTCTTCGGCCACGCGGCGGTGGCGACGATCGACCCGACAAGCCAGTCCGCCCAGCAGGCGGCCCAATCGAGCCACCGTCACCAGCGGCAGGCAACGGATCAAACCCAACAGGGCATACAGGAACCATTCAACGACTCGGGAGAACACGGCGTGGGAATAGTCTGATATGGAAGTGGGGTCTATTCCAAGGCCTCGCGCATGGCCTTGAACCAATCACCGCCATCATCCTTGTCAACGGGGCGAGACGCGGCTTCATCGGCGTCTTCCACACATTCGGGCGGGAGTTCCCGCAGGAAGGGCGAGGGGTGACAGGGCATGACCTGATCGTAGCGCCGACGGCCGGAACAATGGCTGATGCGCAAGGTTTCCTGGGCCCGGGTGATGCCGACATAGAAGAGGCGCCGTTCCTCGTCGAGGGTGCCTTCGTCCTTGCTGCGGGAGTGGGGCAGGAGGCCGTCCTCGACTCCAATGATATGGACATTCGGGAATTCGAGCCCCTTGGCCGCATGCAAGGTGATGAGGGTCACCTGATCGCCGGTCGAATCCTTTTCCTCCTCGCGTTCCTGATCGAGGGTGACGCCTGCCAAAAATTCATCGAGCCGGTCCATGGGCTTGCCGAGAAACTCGGGCACGGCGTTGGGCAACAAGGGGCCACTGGGCCGCGGAGCCGGCGTCATGTCCGAGAGCAATCCCTCGGGATCGTTTTCCAGGTCTACGGGTTTGGTGGGCTTCTTCGGTGCGGTTTCTTCGCGCTTCTTGCGACGGGCGGCGGCCGTGAGTTCGCCGTCCAGGTCGTCGATCAGTTCCTGAATGTTCCGAACCCGGTTGTCGGCCACATCCTGATTTTTTTCACCTCGTCGCAAGTCGGTGAGATAGCCGGTTTCTTCGAGCCAATGGTCGGCCCAGTTGCTCAGGCAAATGGGGGAATCCTGAAGCAAGGGGGCGCGTTGGGTGTCGATCCAGTGCGCGAATCCGGTGATGGATTCACGGGTGCGAGCCTGGAAGGAGGCCAGCACGTCGGTGTGCCGCATCACCGTGTACACGCTGGCCTGACGCTCGGCGCTGAAGGCCAGGAGCCGTTCCATCGTGACATCGCTGAGACCCCGGGCCGGTTTGTTGGCGATGCGCAGCAAGTTCACATCGTCGTTCGGATTCACGAACGTCTTCAGGTAGGCGAGGATGTCCTTGATTTCGCTGCGGTCGAAGAAGCTCTGACCGCCGATCAGCCGGTATCGGACCCGCGCCTTGCGCAAGGCCGCTTCGATGGGTCGTGACTGGATGTTGGTGCGAAAAAGAATGGCCTGCTTGCCCCAGGGGATCTGACGCGTGAGCCGGTCGTACTCGATGTTCTCCACCACGGTTCGACCTTCGGTCTCGTCGGTGTCGAAAGCGTACAGGGTGATCTTGCTGCCGTCGCCCTTGGCCGACCAGAGGCTCTTCTCGCGTCGCCGGGTGTTCTGGCGGATCACGGCGTTGGCGGCCCGCAGGATGGTGTTGGTGGACCGGTAATTCTGCTCGAGCTTGATGATCTTGACCTCGGGGTAATGCTTTTCGAGGTCGAGGATGTTGGCGATTTCAGCCCCACGCCATCCGTAGATGGACTGGTCATCATCGCCCACCACGCACAGGTTTCGTGACGCGCTGGCCAGGTGGTGGATGAGCTCGAACTGGCTGGCGTTGGTGTCCTGGTATTCGTCGACCATGACATAGCGGTACTTGCGCCGGCAGGCATCCAGAGCATCGGGATGTTCCCGGAACAGACGCAGGGTCAGGAGGATGAGGTCGTCGAAATCGACGGCATTGCAGGCGTGGAGAGCGCTCTCGTAGCGGCGGGCCACGTGTTCGGCCAGAGCACGGACCGACGGGTCTTCGAAGCCGCCGCGGCTGCCGCCATTCTTGAACTTGCTGAGCATGGACAGCACCGCGCCCGGATCGGTCTTCTCCCCCTTGGCCGAAATCTGGCTCAGGATCTTCTTCATCGCGGCGAGTTGGTCGCCCGTGTCGTAGATCACGAAGTTCTTCTTGTAGCCCAGTTTTTCGATGTGTTGCCGGAGGATCCGGACACACAGCGAATGAAAGGTGCAGAGCGTGGGTCTTTCGAGGAAGGGATCCTCGGGTGCACCCGCCTCACGGCGCGATTTGGGCACCTTGGGGATCATTTCATTGACCCGCTCAAGCATCTCCTTGGCGGCCTTGTTGGTGAAGGTCACCGACAGGATGTGCCCCGGGGCGATGCCCTTGCCGATCATGTGGGCGATGCGGCAGGTGAGGGTGCGTGTCTTGCCAGTGCCGGCGCCGGCCAGGATCAGGACCGGGCCGGAGTGGGTGACCACGGCGGCCCGTTGCTGCGGATTGAGCGATCCCAGATCAAACATGGGGGCGGGAGGATGGGGCGCAGCGGAGTGGGGTCAAGGAGTGGGGTCCAAGGAACCCCCAAGGCTTTCGGTGGTTCCCTCCGGAATCTCCGCTTGAGCGAAGATTCCGAGAGGGGTGTCACTCGTGATCAGGCGCGGCGTTCGCGGATGGAGGCCAACAGGTCGGCGACAACCTCGGCGCGCGGCTTGGCGCCCACGTTGCCCTTGCCGTGCAATCGCACGCTGACGGCTCCGGCCTCGAGGTCGCGCTGCCCCACGACCAGCATGGTGTGGACCTTGGCCGTCTCGGCGTCGGCGATCTTGGCCTTCACGGGATTGGCGCTCCAGTCGCCTTCCACGCGGACGAATTGAGAGCGCAACTCGGCAGTGATCGACTTGGCGTATTCCACCAGCGGCGCCTCGTCATTCAGGGTCAGCACCCGGACCTGCTCCGGGGCCAGCCAGAGCGGGAAGTTGCCGGCGTAATGCTCGATGAGGAAGCCGATGAACCGCTCGTGCGTGCCCAGCGGGGCGCGGTGGATGCACAGCGGAGTCTTCTCGGTGTTGTCGCGGTCGCGGTAGGTCAGGCCAAAACGGGCGGGCACGGCGAAATCTACCTGATTGGTGGCGATGGTGAATTCGCGGCCGATGGCGCTCCAGACCTGTACGTCGATCTTGGGTCCGTAGAACGCCGCCTCGTTGGCCACTTCCACGTAGTTGATGCCCGACTCGATGAGGACCTGTCGGACCATGTCCTCGGTCTTCTTCCAGAGTTCGGGCTCGTTGACGAACTTCTGACCCAAACGCGCCGGATCATGGGTGCTGAAGCGCATCTGGTAGCGGTCGAGTCCGAAGATCTTGAAGTACTTCAGGTACATCTCGTTGACCGCCCGAAACTCGTCGGCGAACTGCTCGGCCGTGCAGTACAGGTGGGCGTCGTTCATGTTCATGCTGCGCACGCGCATGACCCCGAAGAGCTCGCCCGATTGCTCGTAGCGGTAGCAGGTGCCGTATTCGGCGAGCCGCAGAGGCAGGTCGCGGTAGCTGCGCGGTTCCGCCGCGAAGATGCGGTGGTGATGCGGGCAGTTCATCGCCTTGAGGTAATACCGACCGCCCAAGAGGGTGATCTCGGTCTCCAGTTTTTGGATGTCGCGGCGGATTTGCTCCTCGGTGTAGCCGCTGGGGTTGGGCGCGATGGCCTTGCCCATGCCTTCGGCGAGTTGGATCAGGTCGGCGCGCCGTTCCATCAGGTCGTCGCGCTTCTGGCGCTCGTCCTCCTCGAGCATTTCCATCGGGGGAAACATCGACTCGGCGTAGTACGGGAGGTGGCCGGAGGTTTTGTACATTTTCTCCTTGGCCAGATGCGGCGTCTTCACGCGCACGTAGCCGGCCTGGAATTCAGTCTCCTTGGCCAACCGTTCCAGCTCCTCCACCAGCACGGTTCCCTTCGGCAGCCACAGAGGCAGGCCGGGACCGACGTATTCCGGATCCATGGCGAAGAGCCCCATCTCGGTGCCGATCTTCCGGTGGTCCCGCTTGCGGGCCTCTTCCTGCATCTTCAGCCAGTTGTCCAACTCCTCCTTGTTCTTGAAGGCCGTGCCGTAGATCCGCTGCAACTGAGGGTTCTTCTCGTTGCCCCGGAAATACGCACTGGCGACCTTGAGCAACTTGATGCCGCCGGGCTTCACGTTGCCCGTGCGCATTACGTGGGGCCCGGCGCACAAATCCACGAACTCGCCGTTCTGAAAGAAGCTGATGGCCTCGCCCTCAGGAATGTCTCCCAGACGCTGAACCTTGAAGGTTTGTCCCTTGCCCTCGAAATAGGCCAACGCTTCGGCGCGGGTCTGGATGGACTTCTCGAAGACTTGGTTTTCCTTGGTGATCTTCCGCATCTCCTCCTCGATCTTGGGGAAGTCTTCCGGAGTGAAGCGGTGCTTCAGTTCGAAATCATAGTAGAAGCCTTCGTCCGTCGGGGGGCCGATGTCCAACAACGCATCAGGCCAGAGTCGCAAGACCGCTGTCGCCAAGATGTGCGCGCAGGAGTGACGCAGGCGCATCAACTCGTTCATCTGCTCCCGCTGGTCGAGCGTCTTGCGCTGAACCTCGGACTTGGCGGATTCAAACTGGGGTTGTTGTTCGTCGTTCATTCAGGAATCGGGATTGGCAGCAGATGGACGCAGATGAAGGCAGAAGGAAGGCGGTTGTGGCAACTCTCTGGGTCGAGCCCGGGATGCTCTTTCCGGGGTCTTCTTCGTGGATGGTTTACCGGGGCAGGGACTTCGTTTTGGGCACAAAGAGACCCAGGGAGGCGGTGTAGCCGTGGAGGAAGTTTTGTTGAGCCACCGGCCCCAACTCGCCGTGACCGAAGAAACCGGTGATGGCGATGGGGCCCAGTTGCTCTTGCACCAAGCCAGCATCGTGGTTGGGGGCGCCGAAGAGGCGGGATCCCCGGCCGTTGCAAACCGTCAGGCAGCCCCCATAGATCGGCTGTCCGCCCAAATTGGTCCGGGCCCGGGCCAGCAAGGCCGACAGTTCCGCGTCGGCGGTCTCGGAGTCACGCCGTTGGAACTGGAGGGTTTGTCCGGCGCGGGGAAACGCGCCGATAGCCAATGTTCCATTCTTGGGGTCGCCTCCCAACAGGTTGCGAACCAGGAAGTCGCCGCATTGCAACTCCTCTTGGTACTCGTCGATGGCCAGTCCCACGAAGAGGTTGTTTTGGCTCTTCTTGCGCTCCTCGAGAGTGAGGGACTCGAAGGTCTCCATGAGCACCGAATAGGCGGGGCGATTGCCGATCCCGAGGATGAAGTTTCGGTCGGCGCGGGTGATGGTCCAACTCTGGCCAATGGGTGTGCACCCCTGCGACACCACGGTTTCGAGCGTGACGTCGCCACAGAGGGCCACGGCGACCAACCCGTGCTCATGCACCTCGCCATTGAAATACACCTGGCTTTGCTGGGCCGCGAAATCCCCGCTGGCCAAGCCCCCGATGGCGGGAATGCCGGGGTAGGCCTTATTCCACTGCCGCAGCCAGGTTTCGCCATTCAAGTCGAAGGGACTGGCAAAGATGAGCCACCCATTGACTTGTTTGGGCGAAAGACCGGTTTTTTGCACCCAAGCGGCGGCATCCTCAGTCGCTTCGATCTCCTCGGTATTGAAGTGGAATCCCTTCAAGGTCGCTCCTGGGAGGTGGTGCAAACCGAGCACCAAATCGGCGCCTTGTTCAAACTCGTTGGCGCCGGAAATCAGCCCCACCCCGGAGCAGCCCGCCAAACACGGGATGCGTCCATGGACCCGCAAGATCTCCAGAACCTCTTCGGCGTAGGCAAAGAGTGATGGTGCCAAGAAGGCCAGTCCGAGGGTGACGCCCGACTGGGGCGACTGTGAGCGCAAGGAATCAGCCCAGCGGCTCAAGCCCGCCTCGTTCCATCCGCCTTTCCAGACTCCGGTGACCCCATGACTGCCCTGCATACCCCCGATGGTAGTCCTCATGGGGAATTGGGGAAGGGTGCTGTTTTCGCAAAGTCGGTCTTCCGAGGCGGGTCTCCGCTTGCCCGAGGAGCGGTGCAACCGGAGAGTGGGCCCATGCGTGGGTTGTTCGAGGCGTGGAGGCTGAGGTTGGGCTGGATGGTGGGAATCATCCTAGGCCTGTCGGTTTGTGCGGCCGATGGGCCGGACCAAGTCGCCTTCAACGCGGCCTTGCGGTCTTTCTCGATCGGGGCGTATGCCCGGGCTGCCGAGGAGTTTGTGGCGTTTTCCAATCAATTCCCCGATTCGGCGTTGAAGGCCGAAGCCTTGCGTCGAGCACTCTACTCGCAAGGTGAGAGCGAAGCCGGGCGTGGGGATCCTGCTGCGGCGCAAAAGACCTTCGCTCTCTACCTTTCCCGGTATCCCGGGTCTGAATTAGCCCTTCACGCTTCGGTGCGGCAGGCTGAGGTCCTCCTTCGATCCGGTCAGCCCAAGGAGGCGGCCGCCTTGTTGGACTTACCCGAAGGCCCTTTCCGGAAAGCCTTGGGCCAAGGCAAACCGGCGGACCTGCTTTGGACCGGTTCCATGCTGGTGGCCGAAGCGCACCTGGCGACCGGGAACTGGACTCTGGCTCGTGACGCCGTCACGGCCGCGAAGCCTGTGACCCTGACACCCGAAGCGCAGTGGGATCGGTTGCGGTTGGAAATCCGCATTCTTGAAGCGGGGCGACAAATGGATCAGGCCATCGCAGGGGCTGAGCAGTTGCGGCGCATCGCCGACACGGAGGGGTTGGCCACGCGCCGACCAGAATCGGCGGCACTGCTGGGCCGGTTGCTGTTGGCGTCGGGGCAGGGAGCCCGTGCGGTTTCAGCCTTGGAGGAAAACCTGGCCGCTGGTGTCCCGGTGGCATTCCGCATCGATGCCGTCCGGAACCTGAGCGATTGGTGGGTGACTCAAGGGCAGTTGTCATTGGCACGAGAGCGCCTGGAAGGCTTTACCGTGGGGCTGGGTCAGGATCCTTCGGTCGGCGCTCTTCGGTTGCGATTGGGACAAATCCATCTCCGGGAATACTTGGCCCGGCGGGGAACCAACCAAGCGGGGCCGATCACCGCTGAATTAACCACCCTTTTGGCGAGGGCGGTCGCTGAGTTGGATAAGGCTGCTTCTGTGAACCCACCTTCGGAGGTGCAGGGATCGCTCGCGTTGACCTTG
>CAMATE010000061.1 GCA_945861075.1 Akkermansia muciniphila | reverse complement strand
ATCTCGGGCCTGAAGCGACCTTCACCCATCAGGCCGCCCTGCGCCGCTTTGGTGCCTCGCTGGCGTATGCGCCCCAGAGGACCATTGCCGATGTGTTCAATGAGGTGTCGCGTCAGCAGGCCGACTACGGCGTGGTGCCCGTCGAGAACTCCACCGAGGGCGTGGTCACCCACACGCTGGACATGTTCGTGGACAGCGACTTGAAGATCGTCTCGCAAATCGTTCTCAAGATTTCCCACTGCTTGGCCGCCAAGGGGCGTCGCGAAGACATTCGCAAACTCTACGTCCACCCGCAGACGCTGGCCCAGTGCCGCGGTTGGATCCAACGCAGTCTGCCGCAGGCCGAGGTGGTCGAAACCAGTTCGAACGCCCGTTCGGCCGAGTTGGCCGCGAAGGAAAAATACGCGGCGGCCATCACGGGTGAACTGGCTGGAGAGCGCTACAAGGTGCCCATCCTCGAGCGGGACATTCAGGACAACTCGGCCAATGCCACCCGCTTCCTGGTGCTGGGCCGTCAATGTGGTCCGAGTTCCGGGGCGGATCGCACCAGCCTGATGTTCAGCCTGCGCGATGAGGCCGGTGCGTTGCATCGGGCCTTGGCTCCCTTCCGTCGCTTCCGCATCAACATGACCAAGATCGAGTCGCGACCCTCGAAGCGGAAGGCATGGGAATACTTTTTCTTCGCCGACGTCGACGGTCACGCCGAGGACACCAAGGTTGCCAAGGCCATCGAGATGCTGGGTCAGCACTGCAGTTTTGTGAAAATTCTCGGATCCTATCCGAACGGCGAATAGTCACTTCGCTCAAGTCCGTCCTTTTGTCGGAGACCCGATTCGTGGCAATTCGGCGGGGTGGAAACATTGCCCAACGGACTGCCCGTCGCCGGCCAGCGACTGCGCCTGGAAATCACGGACCTCGCCTTTGGCGGGGAAGGCGTCGGCCGAGTGGGTGAATTCGTAGTGTTCATCCCATTCACGGCGCCGGGCGATGTCGTCGAGGCCAAGCTCACCGAGGTGAAGAAGAGTTTCGGTCGGGCTGAATTGGTGAAGATCATCACCGGCTCCACCGAGCGGGTGACACCCAAATGCACCTACTTCGGTGAATGTGGCGGTTGCCAGTACCAGCATATCGATTACGCGGCCCAGCTCCGCTGGAAGCATCGGCAAATCAGTGAGTTGTTCCGGCGTGTCGGCGGTTTTGATCCGTCCGTCGTGCAGGGGGTGATTCCGTGCCCGAACCCCTATCATTACCGCAATCGGATCTTGGTTCGTAGCCAATGGAACAAGCCCGCCCAGAAACTGAACCTGGGTTTCATGCGCACCGACTGCGGCTTGGTGTGCGACATCGAATCGTGTGCGATCGCCGAACCTTCGCTGAACGAGGCCATCACGCAATGGCGGCGCAATCCGCCTCCGAAGGGTGGGATCAAGACGGTGCTCCGCATGGAAGCCCCCGGCTGGGAGGTGCCGGAGCATTCCTTCTTCCAGAACAATTTCCTGCTCTTGCCCGAGTTGGTGCGGGTGGTGAAGGAGCGCCTGCGCAACCACGGTGCCCAGCATCTGGTGGACGCCTACTGCGGTGTGGGCTTCTTCAGCATCGAGGTGGCCGATGCGGTCGAGAGTTTCGTGGGCGTCGAACTCGATGCGCCGGCCATCCGAGCGGCCCGCCGCAACCAGGAATCCCGCGGCATCCGCAACGGTTCCTATGTGGCCGGTGACACCGATCAGGTTCTCCCGAGCTTGCTGGCCAAATGGAACCCGGCCCAGACGGCCGTGCTGCTCGACCCACCGCGTGTGGGATGCCGTCCGCCCAGCCTGGAAGTCCTGCGCCGGACCGGACCGGGGCAAATCCTCTATGTCTCGTGTCATCCAGCCACATTGGCCCGGGACCTGAAGATACTGTGCGCCGATGGACGCTATCGACTCGAGACCGTCATCCCTCTGGACATGTTCCCCCAGACCCAGCATGTCGAATGCGTGGCTGATCTGCGCCTGGCAGGTCCGCTGCCTTCGGAAACCCTTCTGTCCCCGGCACCCGTAACCGGTTAAGTTTTCCACACATGAGTTCCAAGACGGTGGACGATTTCCTGGACTACGTGCGCAAGAGCGCTCAAGACGGGACCCTGGTCCGGCTGAACCTCGGTGCGTCGATCCAGCCCGACGGTATTCGCAATGTGTTCATCCGGCCGGTGCGCCTGAAGGACTCGTCGGTGTTGTCCTTCGTGTACCGGCACCCGACGCGGGATGTGACCAAGAATTTCTCGAACGACGAGGCGATCGACTTGTTGCGCGACCTGTTGGGTCAGCAGTTCCTCAACGGCTTCCTCTCGACCACCACCGGCACCGCCCAGTTGACGTTCCGCAAAGGACGTCCCACCCGCATGCTCTTGGGTAAACCCGAAGTGGATGAGGTGCCCGATCTGGCTCATGACCGAGCCAAGCCGCGTCCGGTTCCGGGCCATTCAGTGTGGCTTAAGGAACTGGGTGTCACCACTGCCGACGGTACGGTCAAGGCGGGCATGGAGGCCAAGTTTCGCCAGATCAACCGGTTCGTTGAAGTGTTGCAGCCGTTGCTGGTTGCGGCCCAACTCGATCCGGCTGCGCCGTTGCACTTGGTCGACATGGGGTGCGGCAAGGCCTACCTGACCTTCGCGGCCTACGAGCACCTTTCCAAAACCCGCACCGGGGCAGTCACCGCCACCGGGGTCGAGGTCCGGCCCGGCTTGGTCGAGCAGGGAAGGTCTGTGGCCGGTCGTTGCGGATTTGCTCAGTTGAAGTTCGAGGCGGGAGATATCGCCTCGAGCCGCTTGGACTCGGCTTCTGTGGTCATGGCCTTGCATGCCTGCGACACCGCGACCGATGAGGCATTGGCCAAGGGGATCCAGTCGGGAGCCCCGCTGATCTTGGTTTCGCCGTGCTGCCATCAGGAGGTGCGCCCCCAGTTGTCGGTGCCAGCCCCGTTGGCGGGCTCGTTGCGCCACGGAATCTTTCGCGAGCGGCACGCCGAATTTGCCACGGATGCACTGCGGGCACTGCTGCTCGAATGGGCCGGCTATGACACCCGCGTCTTCGAGTTCATTTCGACCGAGCATACCGGCAAGAACATAATGATCGCGGCCATTCGCCGGAAAACCCCAAGTGACACCGAGGCGCGTGCGCGCGCTGTGTCGGAGTTCGCGGCATTCCACGGGATTGTTCGCCAGCGTTTGGCCGAGCGATTGGGCTTCGCGTTGGTCGGATCGGAGGCTCCGATTTCGCCTGAAACCCCGACGGTGCCATGACCTGGGACGAGGTGGATTGGGCTTCGCTGGAACGATTGCGGGCTTTGTTCCTGCGCTCGGAACCGGTGCGTGAGCCCTACTGGCGCACCTTGTCAGACCTGGCGAGTTACGATTTCACCTACGCCCAGCGCATCGCCTGGAAGTGGGGCGCGGCCTTGTCCGAGTTGCAGCGTCTGAACTGGGCTCCGCCCTCAGGTCCGTTGCTGGATTGGGGATGTGGCAGTGGCGTGGCTTCGCGTTGCGTGGTTGATGCCTTTGGGTCGGCGACATTCTCCGAGGTCCGCCTCCACGACCGGTCCGCCTTGGCCATGCAATTTGCAGCCCGCAGGTCCCGGGAGCGCTTCCCGGGTCTTCGATCAGAGCCCGATCCATCCGGGGAGGACTCCTGCACCACGTTGGTCATCAGTCATGTGCTCAACGAGTTGCATCGGGACGATCTGCCTCGACTGATGACGGCCGTGCGGGCGGCTCAATGCGTGTTGTGGTTGGAGCCCGGTACCCATGCCTGCAGTCGCGGCCTGATCACATTGCGTGAGCAGTTGCGGGAAGAATTCCACATCGTAGCTCCTTGCCCGCATCGTCAGACCTGTGGCCTTCAGGTGGCTGGCCGGGAAACCGACTGGTGCCACTTTTTTGCCAAAGCCCCGACCGAAGCCTTCACCGACGGCGAGTGGGTCCAATTCGGGCGCCGCGCCGGCGTGGACCTGCGCAGCTTGCCCTACAGTTGGATGATCCTCGATCGACGTCCCGTAGCCGAGTGGACTCTGGATCGGGCCCGGGTGATTGGTCTGCCTCAATCCTTCAAGCCTTACACCCGTTTGGATGCCTGTCACAGCGGTGGAGTCGGAGGAAGTGGTCTTGTAGAACGCCTTGAAATTCTCAAGCGCTCGGATCCTGAGACTCATCGCCAGCTCAAGGAATCCCCGCCTCCGCCAGAAATTAGGATCCCGGGATAACATTCGATCCCAGCATCAGCCAATACGCTGGGTAGCGTCCGAGCTATTCAACGGGTATAGGTTGTCACCAACGCTGCTGTCCGAACATGCAAACTCCGTCCGCCCCCGCATCCCGGAAACCGCACCCCTGGCAGTTCTTTCGAGCCGGCGGGTTCGATCAGGTCAAGCTCCAGACCGGAGCCGACCTGATGAACCTGGACCAGCTGGACCAGAAGCTTTGGGTCGCGCTGGCCTGTCCGACCACGGGCATCGAGTTCGATTCCAAGACCGCTGCTCTCATCGACTCCGATGGAGACGGTCGCATCCGGGCGCAGGAACTCATCTGCGCCATTCATTGGGCGGGATCGATGCTCAAGGACGCGGATGATCTCGTGAAGGGGCGCGACGGAGCGGCTCTTTCCGCCATCAACGATGCCGTTCCTGAGGGGCGGCAGATCCTGGGTTCGGCCCGGGTGATCCTCCGGCAATTGGGCAAGGCCGAGGCGGCGGTGATCACCGTCGCCGATGCTGCGGCGGCGACGAAGAGCTTCGCCAACACCGTCTTCAATGGCGACGGGGTGATCATCCCGGAATCGGCCGACGACACCGCGGTCCAACAGGTTGTCCGCGAGGCGATCGCGGCGGTCGGGTCGGTGATGGACCGGAGTGGAAAGCCGGGCATCGACGCGGTGAAATTGGAGGAGTTCTTCGGCGAATTAACCCGGTTTGATGCCTGGGTGAGCGCCTCGGAATCCGAGGCAACAAAGATCCTTCCGGCCGGTCCTGCGACGGCCGCGGCCGCGGCCGCGATGCAGGCGGTGAAGGCCAAGATCGACGACTACTTCGGGCGCTGTCGGTTGGCGGCCTTCGAGGGGCGTTTGTCATCGCTGCTCAACCGCACCGAGGAGGAGTACAAGGTGCTCTTGACCAAGGACCTGACCGTGTCGGCGCAGGAGGTGGCTGGGTTCCCCGTGTCCCGGATCGTTCCGGGCCAACCGCTCTCCTTGATCGACGGTCTCAACCCAGCCCATGCCACCGCCATGGCCACGTTCCGGTCGGTGGCCGTCCTGCCGCTCCTCGGAGAGCGAGAGAGCCTCACTGAAGAAGACTGGCAGACGCTTCAGAATCGATTGGCTCCGCACGCCGCGTGGTTGGGGACCAAAGCCGGAGTCCGAGTCGAGACCTTGGGCATCGCCCGAGTGCGCGAAATCCTTCGGGGGCCGGCCAAGACCGCGATCGCCGCGCTCATTGCCCGGGATCGGGAGTTGGAGGCGGAGGCCTCCGGAGTGGCCTTGGTGGAAAAACTCGTCCGCTTCCACCGCGATCTCATCGTGCTCGCCACGAATTTCGTGAACTTCCGCGACCTCTACGACGGCGGATCGCCCGCGATCTTCCAAGCGGGCGTCCTTTACCTCGACCAGCGGTCCTGCAATCTCTGCATCACGGTGGTGGATCCAGCCAAGCACGCGGTGATGGCCAGCCTGGCGGGGGCCTATCTGGCCTACGTGGATTGCGTGCGGAAGGCGACCGGACAGAAACTGACCGTGGTGGCCATCTTCTCGCAGGGGGACGACGAGAACCTCATGGTGGGTCGCAATGGTGTCTTCTACGACCGCAAGGGACTCGATTACGACGCCACCATCACCAAGATCGTCGCCAACCCCATCAGCCTCCGTCAGGCCTTCTGGCAGCCTTACAAGCGCTTCGTCCGTTGGGTCGAAGAGCAAATCGCCAAGCGGGCGGCCGAGGCCGATGCGGCTGCCAGCCAGAAGCTCACGGCCGCAGCGACGGCGGTGGTGACCCAGGGAGTGGCTCCAGCGGCGGCACCGGCGGCCAACGCTCCCCAGAAGGTTGACGTCGGTACGGTCGCCGCCCTGGGTGTGGCGTTCGGGGCCATCGGGGGCTTCTTCACAGCGGTCGCCACGTTGGGCAAGGACCTGTGGTCGGAGGGAGCCTTCACCATGATCGGGGCCATCCTGGGTCTCATGGTCTTGATTTCGGGACCGTCGCTGGTGATGACCTACATCAAGCTGCGCAAGCGCAACCTAGGGCCCATCCTCGATGCCAACGGCTGGGCCGTGAACGCCAAGGCCCGGATCAATGTGCCCTTCGGCACCCGCCTGACGGCCATCGCGGAGTTGCCGCCGGGTTCCACGCGCGACCTGGTCGATCCCTTCGAGGAGACCCGCCGGCCGTGGAAGCTCTACGTGACGCTGGTCGTCGTGGCCCTTCTTGGGTGGCAATGGTGGGCGGACAAGCTGGATGCCCATCTGCCGAAGCAGTTGAGACACAGTTATCGCTACCCCGAGAAGGACGCCGGAGCCAAGGCCGATCCCGCGAAGCCCGAGACGAACTCGGTGCCCAAGGCGGCCTCTGCGCCTTGAGTGCCTGGGCCGATGCCGTTAGGGCTTCCGAGAAGTCCGTCCCAAAGTGAAAACGCCGACCCGTGGTTGGCACGGAGTCGGCGTTGTTTTGGGTCTTCGGGCGAAGACGGTCCGGAACCTCAGTACACGCCCTCGACGATGGTCTTCTCCATCGCACCGAACGGACGCACATCGCCCACGCCATCCCAGGCGTAGGGCGGGCGCGGGGCGCGGCGGATGGCCTCGTCGCGCTCAAGGAACCGAGGCATGAAGAACTCGCGGGTCAGGGTGGTGAGTTCCACGCGGCCGAATTCACCGTAGTTGACCACCTCTTCCGTGGCGTTGGGTTTGACCACGCGCAGGACCGCCCGGGGCTGCGGCGAGTAGTAGGTCACGCTGAAGTTGTCTTCCGGCTGCAACGGCACGCTGGCGGCGAGGCCCATCAGGGTGTTGCCGTAGGTGGGGTAGAATCCGATGCGTCCCTCGAGCAATTCCTCGACGATGAAGCGCACTTCCTGCGGTTTCATGGAGGTGCCACCGCAGAACACGCCGCGGATGCCCGCTTCCCAGAGGTTCACCTGCTCGGCCAGGGCTTCGAGCAGTTTCGGAGTCGTGAAAAGTCCGCTGACCTTGCGGTGCTTCAGGATGGTCGCGGCCTGATCGACCACGTGGGCCATGTACTGCTTGGCCACGTCGTACTGCTTGTTGGAGAGCAGCTTCTTCACGAAGCGCGGGTCGAGATCGATGAAGTAGCAGGAGCTGCCGCGCACATTGGCCAAATGCTCAATGGCCAAACGCAGGCGACGCGGACCGGTGGGGCCCATCATCAGCCAAGCTCCGCCGCGCGGGAAGTGGGCGTCGTCGATCTTGTCGCTGAATTCGGAGTAATCCACCTTGTAGTCGTTCCAACCGATGCGCTGCTTGGGCATGCCGGTGGTGCCGCCGGTCTCGAAGATGTTGAAGGGCTTGCCCTTGAACTCGTTCGGAACCCAGACCTCGGGTTGCAGGTCGCGCAAGGATTCATCCTGGAAGTGCGGGAACTTCAGCATGTCTTCGAAGCGCGTGATCTCCTTGCGGGGGTCCCAGTTCTTGCGGGCCCAATCGAGCCAGAATTGGCAGCCTGTGGCGGGGTTGAAGTGCCACTCGATGATCTCCAGCAGGTGCTGGTCGAGTTGGGCCTTGGCGGCGGCGACGGCTTCAGGAGAAACAGTGGGAATGGGCATAAGTTATCTCGGTTGCGCTGAGAATAGTACGCATCCGTACTTTTTAAACCCGGAAAGTGATCCGACTGCCCGAGGAAAAGAGCCTGTCCCTTATCCGAAGAGCCTGTCCCTAGTCCGGGGGCGTGCGTGAGGGAATGCCAAACGGTCAGGGCAAGGTGTTTCCCGCGTTGCATTCCAGATCGAGAGGGTCAGAGACTTCGTGAAGATCCCATGTCTCTCTCTGCATCACTTCCGATCCGTGTCCCGCTGATCGCCGCGCCAGTGACTCCGTTTGCCAGGGACGGCTCCGTGGCGTCGGGCTCAGTGGAGGCCTTGGCCGAGCGGTTGGTCCGGCAGGGCGTGGACGGCGTCTTTGTCAATGGAACCACTGGTGAGAGCCATTCTCTCGACGCTGGCGAGCGACGGTTGTTGGCCGAACGGTGGGTTTCCGTCCTGCGGGGAACTTCCCTTCGGTGCATCATCCATGTGGGTTCCAACTGCCTTCAGGAGGCCCGCGAGTTGGCGGTTCATGCTCAAGCGTCCGGCGCATCGGGTATCGCGGCCTTGGCCCCCAGTTACTTCAAGCCAGCCGATGTGGAGGCCTGGGTGGACTCCAGCGCGTTTATTGCGTCCGGAGCGCCCCAGTTACCGTTCCACGCCTATGACCTGCCCAGCATGACGGGGATCCATCTCGCGTCAGATCGCTTCCTCACCCTAGCCGCCGAACGCATTCCCACACTGGCGGGTCTCAAGTTCAGTAATCCTGATTTGGTGCTGCTCCAGCGCTGCGTGGCGGCCCTCGGAGCGGGGCAGGAGCTGTTGTTCGGTTGTGACGACTTGCTATTGCCGGCGGTTGCTTTGGGGGCCACGGGCGCTGTGGGTTCGACCTACAACTTGGCCGCTCCTTTGTACCGTGTCATGCAGACTGCGGCTGCTCGGGGAGATTGGGGGTTGGCTCGCCGAGCTCAACGGCACTCGATCCGCTTGATCGAGATCTTGGGTGGCGGTGGCTATTTGGGATCACTCAAGGCTGTTCTTGAACAGGAAGGGATCCAGGTGGGATCAGTCCGGCTCCCGTTGCGCGCTCCCAACCAGATTCAGACTCAGGATTTGCTAGCCGGGTGGGAAGCGTGGTCGGCCGAGGCGGCTGAAATCGTTGCGGCATAGTCTTGATTCCGCCAAACAATCCATTCAACCTCTGCAGCAGATTAACAAGATTGGGCCGAATATTGTGGATGGAATCCTCGGAAATCCCGGTTGACTTCCCACGCTCGGTTCCTAACCTCCGCAAGAAACAACACTTAACCTTTCACACGAGTTACCATGAAAATGATCGGGATTTCTCCCCGCTTCGCCAGCCTCCTCGCGATCACCGCGGCTTTGGCAGGTTCCTCCCTCTCCGCAGCTGAAACCGGCAAGGCCGAACTCACCGGAGTCAAGGGCAGCGTCAAGGTTGATGGTCAGGCCGCCTTTGTGGGCGAGGCAGTGAAGCCGGGTCAGAAGGTTGAGACCGGGGCCGGCGCTCAGGCTAATCTCTATTTGGCTGACAACGGTCCGACCGTCGTGGTTCTCCCGGATTCCTCGATCTCTTTCGATGAGCTCTCCGTGGACAAGTCCGGAGCCGAGCCCGTGATCATCACCAAGATCAACCTCAAGGGTGGTACTGTGGCCGGTTACGTGAAGAAGACCTCTTCTCAGTCCTCCTACATCGTCAAGGGTTCCACCGTGACTGCTGTGATCCGTACCTCTGAGTACCAGGTCACCGACAACGGCACCGTGGCTGTCTGGTCCGGTTGCGTGACTGTTTCTTACCGCGGTGCCTCCTACGAGGTTTGCGGTGGTCAAATGTTCGACCCCTCCGCCGCTTCTGTGGTCGCCAACACTCTCCCGATGCCCGCCGGAATGCCCTCCAGCATCCAGCAGTCCGCTAACATCAATGTGAAGGCTCCGGCCGTGGTTCCGACCCGCCCGCAGCCCGTTGCTTCTCCGGTGACCACCGGTGGTTCAAACGGTGGCGGTAACTAAGCCGATCGATAGGTAAGCGTTGTTTCCAGCGCTTAGATATCATTCATAGAAAACCCAGAGCTAAAGCTCTGGGTTTTTTGTTGCCTGCGCTCAGCGGGGTGGCCCCTTCCAATCCCCCGATCCTCAAAGATTCTGGCTCTTTCTTAGGGTTTCGTCCCAGCGTTGGATACGTGGCGTCCAGCGGTTTGGTGTCAATCCCGCAGGGCGATCGCAAGCTTCTAGAATGTCGCCAGCAAATCGTGCGGTTGCGGGATTGAATCTCTGTCGTCTCCAGACACACTGAGCTCATGCTTCCCGATCGCGTGGTTCAAAGCGTATTCCGGTGGATTCCGGCGATGGCGACGGTTTCGGCTGCTTCTGCCCTGGCGGCCGACCTGACCTTCAATCGGGACATTCGACCCATCCTGTCTGACAACTGTTTTTCCTGTCATGGATTGGACGCGAAGAAGCGCAAAGCCGGGCTTCGTCTCGACACCGCCGACGGAGCCTTCACAGCCAACAAAGAAGGTCGCGTAGCCATTCGACCGGGTGACTTGAAATCGAGCGAACTGTGGAAGCGGTTGGAGACGCAGGACCCGGATTCCATCATGCCGCCTCCGGAATCCCACAAGACGATCACTGCAGCCCAGAAGGAGGTTCTCCGCCAATGGATTGAACAGGGGGCTCCCTACCAAAAACATTGGGCATTCGAGGCGCCCCGCAAGGTTCAACCCCCATCCCCATCAAACAAGGAATCAGGGCCCATTGATGCATTCCTGGCGGACCGCTGGCAGAAGGAGGGCGTGTCAGCGGGGCCTGAAGCCGATCGTTCGACCTTGTTGCGCCGTCTGAGCATGGACCTTCGGGGCTTGCCTCCCACACCGGCCGAAGTAGACGCCTTTTTGGCGGATTCGCTTCCGGGCGCCTACGAGCGTTGCGTGGACCGCCTCATGGACAGCCCTCAGTACGGTGAACAAATGGGCCGCCACTGGCTCGATGTGGCCCGATACGCAGACACACACGGTCTGCACCTCGACAATGAGCGCCAAATCTGGCCCTACCGCGACTGGGTTGTCCGAGCCTTCAACCGCAACCTGCCGTTCGATCAATTCACCGTCGACCAGTTGGCTGGAGATCTCCTGCCCAGCCCTTCCCAAGACCAGTTGATTGCCACCGGTTTCAACCGCAACAACGTCACCACCGGTGAGGGGGGCGCCATTGATGCTGAATTCGTCTTCCGTTATGCCGTCGAGCGCACTTCCACCACGGCGCAGGCTTGGATGGGTCTGACGGCCGGATGTGCCGTCTGCCACGATCACAAGTTCGACCCCATCTCGCAGAAGGAATTTTACTCCCTCTACGCCTTCTTCCACAGCGCGGCCGACCCTGCGATGGATGGTAACGCGTTGCGCACCCCGCCCGTGGCGCCCGTGAAATCTGAGAAGGATATCTGGAAACTGACCGAGTTTGACTCCCGCATTCTGGAAGCGGAGAAGGGGGTGGCTACCCGAGTTCAGAGTTTGTCCTACACTGATCCGGCCACCCTCAATCCGCCGCCGTCGGCCCGCGATGTGGAGACGGTATGGCTCGAAGACGGCACTCCGGCCGGAGCCCGGCTTCAGGGATCTCCCACTTGGGTGAAGTCTTCCGATGGGCCGGTGAAGTTTGGTCAATCGTCACTCCAGCAGCGGAGTGATGGGATGATTCAATCGGTCTATGAGGGCCTGTCCCTCTCGGTGCCTGCGTCGGCCAAGGTTTTCGCCTGGGTTCGGCTGGATCCGGCCTCCTTGCCCAAGATGGTCATGCTCCAGTTCTTTCAGGGCGATTGGGAGCACCGTGTGGTTTGGGGAGATGTGGGAGCCACCGATTGGGGCACCCAGGGCAAGCCCAGTCGCATGCATGCCGGACCTCTACCCAAGGCGGGGGAGTGGGTTCGACTGGAGTTCGATGCCGATGCCGTGGGCCTCAAGGCGGGGCAGCCGGTCAGCGGAATCGCCTACACCCAGCATGGCGGACTCGTCCATTGGGACCATGCCGGAATCATGGGTCGCGTTGATCCAGCCCGGGACCCTCTTACTTCTCTGTCTGTTTGGATCGCTCAGAACCAAGGCAAGGAGCCTAAGGAATTGCCGGAGAATCTTCGGAAGATTTTCAAGGACGTGCCGGCGGACCAGCGGACGCCAGAGCAGACGCGGATGCTCCGGGAATACTACTTGAACAAGGTTTGCACGGAGACCCGGGCTACCATGGATCCGCTCAACACAGCGGTGATCGACCTGCGTCAGCAGCGGGACAAATTCCAAGATCAAATCCCGCAGACCTTCATCTGGCGGGACATGGACAAGCCCCGCGACAGCTTTGTCATGGTGCGCGGTCAGTACGATGCTCCGGGCGAGAAGGTGGCCCGTGCCGTGCCTGCGGTTTTCCCAGTGATGAAGCAAGCCGGGCAGGTTCCCAACCGGCTCGATCTGGCCCGATGGCTGGTGTCTTCGGAACACCCGCTGACCGCCCGGGTTACGGTGAACCGTCTCTGGCAGCAGTTCTTCGGAGTGGGCCTCGTGAAGACGGCTGATGATTTTGGTTCACAAGGTGAACCGCCGAGTCATCCGGAGTTGCTCGATTGGTTGGCGGTGTCGTTCCAGGAATCCGGTTGGGATGTGAAGGCGCTCGTTCGCACCCTGGTGACCTCGGCGGCCTACCGGCAGTCAGCGGCCGTTCCGCCGGCCCTTTTGCAACGGGATCCCGAGAACCGCTGGTTGGCCCGCGGCCCGCGCTTCCGATTGGATGCCGAGCAATTGCGTGACAATGCACTGTTCGTTTCCGGACTCCTCGATGGCACTTTGGGTGGCAAGGGGGTTCGCCCGTACCAACCGCCGAACATCTGGGAGCCGGTGGCCTACAGCGGTTCCAACACCCGCAATTACCGTCAAGACGCCGGTTCCGCTCTTTACCGTCGCAGCTTGTATGTCTTCTTTAAACGCACGGCGCCTCCACCGTTCATGGCCACCTTCGATGCGCCGAACCGGGAGCAGTTTTGTTCCCGTCGCGAGCGGAGCAACACGCCCTTGCAGGCCTTGCAACTCCTCAACGATGTCCAGCACTTCGAGGCCGCCCGCGGTTTGGCCAGCCGGATGATGACCGAAGGAGGGACTCGTCCCGAGGATCGCATCCGCTTTGCCTTCAAAACCGTCCTCTCTCGTCCGCCCAGCGCGACGGAGTTGGAGGTCGTGCGCTCGACCTTCGGCCGTTTTCTGGAACGGTACCAGGCCGACCCCGAATCCGCCCGTAAGGCGATTCATGTCGGTGAATCGGCTCCGCGCTCCGGGTTGCCCGAGACCGAACTGGCCGCCTACACCCTGACGGCCAACCTGCTGCTCAACCTCGACGAAACCGTGACCCGCAACTGACCATGAATCCTCTGTTAGAATTCCAACTGAATCAGACCCGGCGTCAATTCTTCGGCAATACGGGCATCCGTCTGGGCGGTCTGGCACTGGCGACACTCGGGGCCGGCAAGTTGTTTGGAGCGGCGGCCCCGGCCGTCCCCCGCGTTCATCCCCCGCTGCCTGGATTCCCGCACTTTGCGCCGAAGGCCAAGCGGCTCATTTACCTGCACATGAACGGGGCTCCGTCCCAACTCGATCTCTGGGACCACAAGCCGAAGCTGCAGGAGTATTTCGACAAGGATTTGCCGGATTCGGTCCGCAACGGTCAACGCATCACCACCATGACCTCGGGTCAGGCCCGCTTTCCGGTGGCGCCGACCATGTTCAAGTTCAATCAAGCCGGCCAGAGTGGGCGCTGGATCAGCGAACTGCTCCCGCACACGGCCCAGGTCGTGGACGAATTGGCGGTGCTCAAGTCGGTCCAGACCAATGCCATCAATCATGATCCGGCCTGCACCTTCGTCATGACCGGCAGCGAGGTTCCGGGCAAGGCGAGTCTGGGTTCCTGGCTGGCCTACGGTTTGGGCAGTGAGAACAATGAGTTGCCCGCCTTTGTCGTGCTGACCCCGAATTGGTCATCCAAGGCGGATGCCCAGGCCCTCTTCACCCGCATGTGGAGCAGTGGATACTTGCCGACCCGCTACACCGGTGTGGCCTTGCGGTCCATCGGCGACCCCGTGCTGTACATCGACAACCCGCCGGGAGTGAGCCGCGAGGACCGGCGTGTGGTGCTCGATGCCCTCAATCGCCTCAACGCCCAAACCCATGAACGGTGGGGTGATCCTGAGACGCTGACTCGCATTGCCCAGTACGAGATGGCTTTCCGCATGCAGAGCAGCGTTCCGGACTTGGTGGATTTCTCCAGCGAGTCCAAGGCCACCATCGACCTATACGGAGACGATGTGAAAAAGCCGGGAACCTTCGCGGCCAGCACGTTGCTAGCCCGTCGGTTGGTCGAGCGGGGTGTGCGCTGTGTGCAAATTCTGCACCGGGGCTGGGACCAGCACGGCAACCTGCCCTCCGAGATCCGTGCCCAGTGCAAGGACATCGACCAAGCCTCCGCGGCACTCATTCATGATCTCAAGGCCCGTGGCCTGCTCGAAGACACCTTGGTCATCTGGGGCGGTGAGTTTGGTCGGACCGTATATTCCCAAGGTCGGCTCACTCGGACCGACTATGGTCGCGACCACCATCCGCGGAATTTCTGCATGTGGATGGCGGGCGGCGGCATCAAGGGCGGTATCTCCTACGGCGAGACCGACGACTTCAGCTACAACGTCGTGGAGAACCCGGTGCACATCAACGACCTGAACGCCACCATCCTGAAATGCATGGGTGTGGATCACCGACGGTTCACCTTCAAGAGCCAGGGACTCGACCAACGTCTGACCGGCGTCGAAGAATCCCATCCCATCCCGGCGTTGCTGGCCTGAACCACGCCTTTCGCCCGTCTGGGGGTCAGTGCCAGCGGGGCTCCCGACCCAGCAGGTGTCGCACGAAGAAATCCATGCGGCGTCGACTGGCGTAAGGGGTCTCTGCGGCGCCGTGGTTGGTCGAGGGCATGACGAGCAACTCGAAGTCCTTGTCGGCGCGGACCAGAGCGGCACTGACTTGCAGGGTGCTGGCCGGGTCCACGTTGGTGTCCACCTCGCCCACAATCAGGAGGAGTTTGCCCGTGAGCTTGTGGGCGTCCTCGACATTGGAACTGCGGCGGTAGGCCTCGCCGACGGGCCAGCCGAGCCACTGCTCATTCCACCAGATCTTGTCCATCCGGGTGTCGTGGCACCCGCAGTCGGCTACGGCCACCTGGTAGAAGTCCCCGTGGTCCAGCAGGCCGCGGAGGGCGTTCTGTCCACCGGCGCTTCCGCCATAGAGACCAATGCGGCCGAGGTCGATCCAGGGCCGCGATTGGGCCGCTGCCCGA
>CAMATE010000060.1 GCA_945861075.1 Akkermansia muciniphila | reverse complement strand
GTACACCGCCGCATTCCCAGCCTGCCCCTTGATCCGCGCCAACCTCATACCGCCAACCTAAGCAGAAGCTCCAAGCTGTCAATTACTTTGAACCTGTCACTTTATTTTTATAAATTTGGCTTGGTCTTGCTGTGGCGTCTGGGGTTTTGCAGTGTTTGAGGAGTGAACAAGGCGGCGAGACCAGAGATTCCACGAAAGACGGTTTACCGTCTGTCGCAGTATTTACGGTGCCTGCAGCGCTTGAAGGGGAATGGTATTCAAACCGTGAGCAGCGAGGCGCTAGCCAAGGCGGCGGGGGTGAAATCGACGCAGTTGCGGAAGGACCTGACCTACTTGGGGCAGTTCGGCACTCGAGGGCTCGGTTACGATGCCGTGCAGTTGGCGGAAATGATTACGTCGCACCTAGGCACCAACCGACTGCAACCCGTTATCCTTGTTGGTGTAGGAAATCTGGGAAGCGCCCTGCTCCAGTACAGAGGCTTCGAGCCTGAGGGGTTTGAAATCGTTGCCGCCTTCGATATGGATCCGGATCGCACCCGCGAAACACCACTTCGAGTCCCGCTACTGGGGATGGATCGCCTCGAGACGACCCTTTCTGAACACCATGTTCGAATGGCAATCCTGTCGGTTCCCGCCGCAGCCGCTCAAGAGGTGACCAATCGTTTGGTGGAAGCGGGCGTTCTCGGTATCCTGAATTTCGCCCCGATTGTCCCCGTGGTTCCAGAACACGTGGTGGTGAACCACGTGAACCTCGCCATCGAATTGGAGAATTTAAGCTACTTCTTGAATGACTGAGGAAACAGAGACGCATTTTTCCGCAGCCCGATCCGTCTTACGCATTGTCATGACTTCCCCCAACCCGGAAACCAATCCGGAAACAACAACACTCCCGGCACCAAGTTTGCCGGATATCCGCAACGAGACCCGGTCGACGCTGGCCCACCAATTCTCGCTGTGGAACCAACCGGGCTACCGATTGGAGCAACTCCTGGATTGGCTCTACTGCCGGCGCGTCGAGACCTGGGACGCCATGACGAATCTGCCCAAGTCGCTTCGTTCCCAGTTGGCCTCGGTCTGGTCTTTAGGTGCTTTGAGCCTGCTGCGTAAACAAGGCTCCAAGGACAGTACTCAGAAATTCCTGTGGCGACTGAAGGATGGCTCTCTCATCGAAAGTGTCCTGATCCCGGCCAATCCCGCTCTCTATGGGGATTCCGCCGACCGCCACACCCTCTGCGTCTCAACTCAGGTGGGCTGCGCCTATGGATGCCGTTTCTGCGCCAGCGGTTTGGATGGCTGGAAGCGGAACCTGGCTCCATGGGAAATTGTCGGTCAAATCCTCGGGGTGGAACGCTGGCACGCCGAGCAAAACCCGTCCGAAAAACCCACCGCGGCAGACAAGATTTCCAACCACCGATTGATCAACAATCTGGTCATCATGGGAATGGGGGAACCCATGGCCAATTATGACAATCTGATGATGGCTCTGCGATCGCTGAACGCCCCGTGGGGCGGTGGAATCGGAGCTCGAAAAATCACCATTTCCACCAGCGGGCTCGCCCCCAAAATCCGCCAACTGGCCGACGAACCGGAACAATTCCGTCTGGCGATCTCCCTGCACGGGGCGACGGATGCGGTCCGCAATCAGATCATGCCGGTCAATCGCAAGTACCCGCTGAGCGAATTGTCCCAAGCCTGCAGCTATTACCTCGAGCGAAAGGGAAAGATGATCACGCTGGAATACATCCTGATCGACGGGGTGAATGATGCCATAGCAGAAGTAAAACCGCTGTCTGATCTGGCCAGGCGTCTGCACGCCAAGGTGAACCTGATCCCGTACAATACGGTGGAAGGACTCCCCTGGAAACGCCCCGATGAGGCCCGCTGTCAAAAATTCGCCGAGACCCTCACCCGCAGCGGTGTCACCTGCACACTGCGCTTGGAGAAGGGCCACGACATCGACGCCGCGTGTGGTCAACTACGCCTGAAGACTGAACGCGAATTGGCCGCTACCAGCGCAATTACCGGGTCCAGCATAGACCAACCGGAACCAGAGTCGTAGTGTCACCGCCGGTGATCGCACTCCTCGATTACGATTCCGGAAATATCCGCAGCGTGGAAAAAGCCCTCCGCAAGGCCGGTGCGGAGGTCGTGCGGGCACGCACTCCGGAAGCCATGGTCGGTGCCGCAGGGATTGTTCTGCCCGGCGTGGGTGCCTTCGATGACTGCATCCACGCCATGGAGAGGCAAGGCCTCTTGGATGCGGTTCGTGCCTGGATCGCGGCTGATCGTCCGTTCCTGGGGATATGCGTCGGATACCAAGCTCTCTTCGAGAGAAGTGAAGAGTTCCATTCACACGCCCCCGGCCTCGGTGTCTTTCCTGGATCGGTCGTCCGCTTCCAACCCACGGTCGAGATGCCGAACCTGAAAATCCCTCAGATCGGTTGGAACCAGATCCACCTGAGCCAACCAAAATGCCCTCTCTACCGAGGCATCCCCGAAGGTAGTTGGTTCTACTTCGTCCACAGTTTCTACCCACGCCCCACGCAAGCGGACATCGTGGCGACCGAAACCACCTACGGGCCCACCTTCGCGTCTTCAGTCTGGCGGGGAAACACCTTCGCCACCCAATTCCATCCCGAGAAGAGCCAGGAAAATGGTCTCCGATTGCTGACCAACTTCGTGGAACTGGCCGAGTCAAACGCATCCCAGGGTCGTTGACCCAGACGAGATCACCCAGCCTTCAAACCCAGAGCCCACGGTTCGAGCGAATCCATGACCGACTCGACCGAAACCGAGGACATGATGCGAATCAACTCGTCCGAAGTGCCCGCAATGGGTCGCCCATCGTAGCGATAGTACGCCAAGTGACGACCTCCGATGGTGGGGTTGGGGATCAACATCCAATCCTCTCTTCGGGGATGAACCGGTGGGTTCAAGGTCGGCGTCTCGATCACCCACTGCTTGGGCACTTTCATGGCGGCAGCGATGTGCATGAACACCGTATCCACGCTCAAAAATCCTCGAGCGTGCCCAACCAACGCCATGGCCTCTCGCAATCCTGGAGTCTCAGCCTCGATGAATTTAACGCCCGCGTTGCGCAACTGGTCGTGGAGAACCCGTTCTTCCTGCGCTCCGAACAGAACCACTGGGATGGCAGGGTGCTGACAGCTCCATTTCTTAAGGAATTCAGCGTATCGGATGATGGGCCATCGGCGCAGGGCCAGATTCTTGGTGCCTCCCGATCCCGTGTGGATCCCCAACCACGGACGACCCGCAAGGCCCTGCCGTTCCAACCAGCCAAGAGCCCATTGCTGTTCGACCTCGGACAAGAAAACCTCATATCCGGGACGCGGCAACCGTGGCTCCAAACCCAATAAACCGAGCAGCCGGGCATTGTTCTCCATGACGTGCAACGAATAGTCCTGCGGCATCGAATGGGTCACCAGAAGACCATCCATCCAAGACTGATTCTCATACTCGTGACTGAGCCGAACCCGAGCGCCAATCAGCCTCGCGATCAGGCGATACCCGCGTCGCCCCTGAGTGTGGGTGTTGATGGACAAATCGTATCCGCGTCGGCGCAACTCCAGACACCGGGTCACTGATGAAGACCCATCCGCCTTCAAAAAATCATGCCGGATCACTTCGTGGACGTTCGGATTGCCCCGAAGCACTTCAGCCGCCCCCGCCCACAGCACCAGCACATCCATCAGCGCCGATGGGTACTGAAGCCGAAGCTCATGCAGCAACGGAGTCGCCATCAGCGTGTCGCCAATTCCGGAGAGAGAAAGGACAAGGATGCGATTCACCGTTCCGTGACGGTATGGAGCCACCGCGACCACCACAAGGCAGGGAAGCTTGGGCGGAACGATTCAGATGGCTCGGTCGTGCTGGCCGCTTCTACTTCCGCAAGAGCTTCGTTTTTCGCCCGGTCCGGGTCTCAACCATAGACCTCCCATCGACCCTCACCTCGCTCTTGCCTCGTCTTGTGAAAGAATCCGCTACGCCATCCCTTTCCTCCCAACGAAATCGTTCCAACTTGGCAGGGAATCGCCAGAACACATTCCACCATCCTCCGCTTCCCGATTCCGACATTTTGTTGCCGCAAATGACTTGCGGTGACCCAATTTCAGAACAATCTTAGCGATCCGCAGGCGGCAACAAAGTCCTCGAAGTTGCCCAATTTCCCCCCGGTATTATCCCCGCTCGGAACTGCGTTAGCGCCTGAGAGGGTGCTCCCGAGGCAAATCCATTCGATTCATACCCATTTTCCAAATGCCCCGCGCACCGAAAGACCCGTCCGCGCCCAAGAAGGCCCGGACGCCCCGCAAGAAGGCTGAAGCCCCTCCTGAAATCCTCGACGAGGCAGCCCCTACCCACGAAGCCACCGAGACTCACGAGACCACTCCGGCCGGATTGGCCACAAACGACAGTTCACTGACCGTTCAACCACCCGCACCCGAAGCGGTTCGCACCCGAGAGGCTGACGACGAGCCCCTGGTGGCAAAGGCTTCCCCCTTGCCTCCTCGCGCCCGGATGGCTCCGCCGAACGAGGACACTCCGGTTCCGGATGCCCCGGAGAAGCCCAAGGTGGTGGTCGAGCCCAAGACCCTCAACTTGCACGAGCTGCAGCCCATGCCCATTGGCTCGCTGGCCGACGTGGCAAAGCATTTCGGTATCGAGAATTATGGCACTCTGAAGCGGCAGGAGATCATTTTCCAGATCGTCCAACGCAATCTGGCTGCAGGCGGCATCATCAATACACGCGGCGTCTTGGAGGTCATGCCGGAAGGCTTCGGCTTCCTGCGTTCCCCGGCCTTCAATTACCTGCCCTGCCCTGAGGATATCTACGTCTCCCCGTCGCAAATCCGTCGTTTCGATCTCGCCACCGGCGACGATGTCGAAGGACAGGTTCGCCCTCCGAAGGACAAGGAGAAGTTCTACGCCCTGCTCAAGGTCGAGCGGGTGGCCGGTATCGATCCGGACAAGGCCAAGGAGAAGACCCATTTCGAGAACCTGACGCCGCTGTTCCCCAACCGCCGCTTCCTCCTGGAGACGGCACCTGACGAATACAGCACCCGTGTGGTGGACATTGTCTGCCCCGTCGGCAAAGGCACCCGTGGTCTGATTGTCGCACCGCCGCGCACCGGCAAAACGGTGCTGATGCAGAAACTGGCCAACGCGATCCTGAAGAACAACAAGGACTGCCATCTCATCATCTTGTTGATCGACGAACGCCCCGAGGAAGTCACCGACATGGAGCGCTCCTGCCGCGGCGCTGAAGTGGTCAGCTCTACCTTCGATGAACCGCCCGAGCGGCACGTGCAGGTCGCGGAAATGGTCATCGAAAAGGCCCGCCGCATGGTCGAGCACAAGAAGGATGTGGTCATCCTGCTCGACTCCATCACCCGTTTGGCGCGCGCCTACAACACGGTCCAACCGCATTCCGGCAAAATCCTTTCCGGCGGTGTCGATGCCAACGCTCTCCACAAGCCCAAGCGCTTTTTCGGAGCGGCCCGGAACATCGAAGAAGGTGGTTCCCTGACCATCATGGCGACCGCCCTCGTGGACACCGGAAGCCGGATGGACGAAGTTATCTTCGAAGAGTTCAAGGGCACCGGAAACATGGAAATCCACCTCGATCGTTCCTTGGTGGATCGCCGGATATTCCCCTCGATCAACATCGAAAAATCCGGCACTCGCAAAGAGGAATTGCTCTACCATCCCGACGAGTACCAACGCATCTCCGTCCTCCGACGCGCGCTGGTGGGTGTGCCTCCGGTGGAGTCGATGGAACTGTTGCTCGGCAAGCTCAAGAAGACCCCGAACAACATCATGTTCCTACTCTCGATGGGGCAATCCTCTCGCTGAACCCTCGAGGAATCGTCAGTCATCCGAACTCTACTTCGATTCCCGGGCCCCTGGACCTGGGAACCGTTTAGTGGGTTTGGACCGCAAGAAACCCAGTCCTTGGGGCTCCATCGGACGATGAGTTCGCCGGGAACCTACGTGAGCTCAAGAGGTGATGCATGCTCCGCTTCGCGCCAACACGAACCATGCGCTGAGAGCCGGTGGTGAGTTCAACCCCGCCCCGTGTCGCCCCCCGTGGTCTCGCCCCGCAACCGATTGAGTTGCTGTCTCAGACTCTCCAGGTTGCCCACCCGGATCGCTCCCACGGCATCGAGGTCAGACTGATAGGCGCTGCTGGCCCGCCCCCCCACCAGGATGGGGATCGACGCCGGGAGGAGGCGTCGCAGGAGTTGGAATTCCAGCGAAAGAGAAGGGTCGTCCATCGGGTGCACCACGCTCAAACCCACAGCACGAGCACCCTGCCCGATGGCCATGCTGGCGATTTCTTCTGCCGGCAAACACGCGCCGCCATAAACGACTCGCCACCCCATGCTGTTCGCCGCTGCCGCAACAATGATGGCCCCCAGTTCATGGTGCTGACCGGAAGGAGTGGTCACCACCAACACCGGGGCTTGCGGGTGCAATGCAATCGGACGGGAAATGTGCCCCAGGAAGGTCCTCAACACCGCCGTGGCCACATGTTCCTGAGCCACCTTCACACGCCCCTTCATCCAACCCTCTCCAATCCGCTCTACCAGCGGCACGATCAAATCACTGAGCAAGCGCATTTGACCCAGTGAAACCGATGCCCGCTCCAGCAATCCTTCCAGCCTTCCGGCATCCATGCGCATGACCGCTTCAAAGGCCCCATCGAGGTATCCACCGATTTCCTCCATTTCAGGATCCACGACTCCGATCGGCATACCGGCCTCGGCCCGTTCTGAGTGCCCTTTCGGCACCGGCTCCAACAACTCAGAAGACCCGTCCGCCGGGCGGCCAGATCCACCGGTCCGCGGCAAGCCCCCAGCTGATTTTGCCAGGAGAGCACGGACGGATTCAGTGGTCAGGGACGCGATCGTTCCAATGGAGAACCCCGCCTCGGTCGCCTGGCGCAACACGGTCAAGCGTTCGATGTCATCGGTGGAATAAAGGCGCTGTTTGCCCGCAGAACGGGTCGGAAGCACTGTTTGATACCGCTTTTCCCACGCCCGAATGACATGCGGGCTCAGTCCCGTCTGCCGCGCAACGGTCTTGACCGAATGCCTGACCATGGTTTCGTTCACTGGGACAACAGTTCACTGGATTTTTGACAAAATCAAGACATCCAGACTTCCCTTGAAATCAATTCGCCACGAAAACGCGCATTTGTTCAACAACACCTCACCACAAGGACCACAGAACCACACACTTAGTTAGACAATAGTAAATCAAACCATTGACAACCAGAACCTTTGTTGTCAGCTTAGATTCGTTGGCACTGGGATACATCTGCGGTCCAACCACGTTTTGACTCAAACCTCTCCCTCGATGAAGACGCCTAAGAACAACAAGAAACAGGCTTCCGCCACCTCCAAGATCTCTGGAACCCGGAAAGCAGCGTCATCGATTCGTGCAGCCTCCAAAAACCGGACCCCTTTGACGAATCGCTTACAAGCCCCGTCCAAGAAGCCTTTGGTGAAGCCCGCCGTGGCCGCTACGACCGAGGCGAAGAAAATCACCAAGACAAAGAGCCGGGTAACCAGCGCTTCCGCGGTCTCTCGGGCCGGAATTCAAATCGTCGACGGCATTCCGGTGATGCCGCACGCGCCCGAACCCGTGCGAGAGATCTACGAATCCAAGAGCGCCCTGAACTTGTACATGCGGGAGGCGGTCGAGGTTCCACTGCTCACGGTGGCCGAGGAAAATGCACTCGCAGCCCGGATCAAACGCGGTGACGCCGTGGCCCGGGAGCACATGATCCGAGCCAATCTCCGGTTGGTGGTGAAAATCGCCAAGGACTACGACGGACTGGGCCTCCCCCTTCTGGACCTGATCAACGAGGGCAACATAGGCCTGATGAAGGGTGTCGAACGCTTTGACCCCTCCAAGGGCGGCAAGCTCTCCACCTACAGCTCCTGGTGGATCAAGCAATCCATCAAGCGTGCCTTGGCCAACCAGTCCAAGACAATCCGGCTCCCGGTTCATCTGGTGGACAAGATCTCGAAGATGCGCCGTGCAGCCATGGAGCTTCAGGAACTCTTCGGCCGTGAAGCGACCGATGAAGAACTCGCTGAGGAAATGGATGCCCCACTGCGCAAGGTGCGCCTCTGGCGTCGGGCTTCCCTGCGGACCAGTTCACTCGATGAATCGCTGGGCGACGAAGATTCCAGCAAATTGGGCGATGTGGTGGCCGACGAAACCTGCCAGACCCCTTACGAGAACCTGGAAAGCCGTACGACCCACAAACTGTTGCAGAGCACTCTGCACATCTTGGACTCGCGCGAGATGACGATCTTGCGCGAACGCTTTGCTCTGGATGGAGGTCGGGAAAAGACCCTCGACGAAATCGGCCAGAAATTCGGGGTCACGCGGGAACGCATCCGTCAGTTGCAGAATATCGCTCTGGCCAAGCTGCGCAAAAAGATCGAGGACATCGAGGCCGTGAGGATTCCCGATGAGGTTGCCGACGGTGTGAGCTGACCCGACGACCGTATCCAGTCCACTGAGGTCTGAAGACAACCCGCTTCGGGTGGTCGGGAGTCGTCCGCAGACAACCCATCAGCTTTCGAGAATGGCGACTGCCGACGCGTACTGGGCGGTGTGGGTGAGGTTCAGGTGCACCATTCGCGCGGATCGGCGCTGAAACAACAGCGCTCCAAGTCCGTGGAGTTGCACTTGGTTGCTGCCGTTGGCCAACCGAACCACCTCGATATCCAACCAACCGATTTCCGTCCCGATTCCCGTTCCAAAGGCCTTGCTCACGGCCTCTTTGGCGGCAAAGCGAGCAGCGACGTGGGTGGACGGATCCTTGTGGTCGAAACAATAGTCGTACTCGGCGGGACACAAGATGCGGCGGGCAAAACGCTCACCCAAGCGCTCCAGCGAATCCCGGATACGCCCTACTTCCACCAAATCGATTCCCACACCCAAGATCATGGAGTCGACCGGGGCGGAGTTCCCCCGCCGTACCCTTCCATGGCTTGAAGGATTTCCCGTACGGCGTTTTCCAGCCCAATGAAGACCGCACGACTGATGATGGAATGACCGATGTTCAACTCTTCGAGATGCGGAACCACATGCAGGAGCGGGAGATTCTCGCGATTCAGCCCATGACCGGCATTGACTCGAAGCCCCACCTGATGCGCCCGCTCAGACGCTGAAACCAGACGCTCCAATTCCCGGTTTCGCTCGGACTTTTGGTGAAACACCTCCGCATAGGCTCCGGTGTGCAATTCAATGAACTGAGCCCCCACACGGGCAGACGCCTCCACCTGGATTGGGTCGGGATCGACAAACAAGCTCACCTCGATGCCGGCATCCTTCATCCGGCGGATGGTCTCCCACAGCGCGGCTTCGTGACCCACGACATCCAACCCGCCTTCGGTGGAGATTTCCTCCCGCTTCTCCGGAACCAAACAAACGATGTCCGGCCGGATCGCCAGTGCGATGTCAACGATCTCCGGGGCATTGGCCATTTCGAAATTCAGGCGGGTCCGGATGGCTTTCCGCAACGCGACCATGTCTCGATCGATGATGTGCCGACGATCCTCCCGCAGGTGCGCCGTGATGCCATGTGCGCCCACCTGCTCACACAGGAGCGCGGCCGCAATGGGATCAGGCTCCCCCCGTTCCATGCCCCGATAACGGGCCTGACGGAGAGTGGCGACGTGGTCGATATTGACACCCAGTTTCAACATGTCGTGTTCAGTGTTTCGGAGCGGTCTTCGGAACGTTGGACGATTTGGGCGCCGGAGCATCCGGGAACCCCATTGGGGGAGGAACACTGCGGCTCATCTTGGGATTTCGAGTCGTTGCCGGATCCAACCAACGACCCAAGAGCACCCATTCCATCGCGGTCAAAGCCACCGGAGCTTTCCGAGTCAGGGTGAAGGTCCCGGGGCCCGACTGACGAATCTGAGTCACTGTGTTGTCCACCTTCCCGAGGCCGTCGGTCAGCCAGAGATTGGCCAAGCCGTCGCCCGGTGCGGGGTTGAGGCCCAGCGAAATATCCCGGGCCTGAAGATTGGCCCACCAGTGCATGAAATTCTCGGATGTGATCTCCCAATCGTACACCACCAACCCAGGCTGCTGGAGTTGATTGAGCAACTCCTTGGGAACCGGTTGAACGGATCGCTCGCGCCGGAACATGCTGAAACCCAGGAAGCCGGGTTTGTGGTTCTCGGTGCCGGTCAGCATCGGCACCACGCCCGGAGCGCTGTTCAAACCCAGGATTTGCTTCGCTGGATCATACATCACCAGTGCTTCGATCTTGCCCGGCTCGCCATTGGTGGAATAGCGCCGGCTTAACTCGGCATTGGCAGCCTTGAGCACCGGAGCGGAATCGTCCACGTGAACCACGACATAGCTCTGGAAAGGCGATTCTGCCTGAGCCCATTGATACATCTGACCCATTTCCTGCCCCTGAAAATACCCATCAAGCCCGAGTATTTTCATCACTTGGGGAGTCACACCGCGAATGGCAGTCAGCGAGACCAACGGATCGTAAATCAAATTGGTCGGGTACTGCCAGTCGCGCAGAGGCAGCTCGCTCAGTCCGGGCTGCTTCAACGTTCCGGACCACACCACAGATCCGTTGGTCGCGATCGCAGTGGTCTGAATTCCAGGCCACACACCCGGCGCTTTTTGGAAATCCAGCAACCGTGAGGCATTGGATGCCGTCGCAAGAACCTGAGAACGAAACGCCTTGGCCCGCGGTGAATCCGAAGGGCTGACAGCAAAGAGCCACCCCTTTTCAGCGCTCACCCAGGCTCCGGATGATTTGGAGGCGAGCGGCTTCACCACGGCGGGGTAGCGGTCATTCCAGATGGGAGCCCGCTCAGCGGTGATCCGGACGGCTAGAAAAACCTCCTTCGATCCATCGTTGCGCAACCACACCTCGCCAGCCGACTCATGGGCCAGCAAGTCGGCCACCAAGGGTTGAGCCTGAGTCACTGCCGCATCTGCCGCTGGTGTTCCGGACAACCATTCCAACGCGGCGCGCGTGGCGCGTGGGCGCAACCGCTCAGCCAATGCGGGCGCATTGCTGTGCGAAAGGAAAGCCCGCAGGGCCAAGGTGCCAGTTTGGCTGCGGAGGCCATCGGCTCCAACGAAATGCCACCGCGTGGCCAATTCAGGAGTCTCCTCCTTGCATCCGGAGAGGAGCGCCTGCAGCGCAACGGCCAGCAGCGCAGAAATCGAGCGTCGCTTCATAGTCAGAACGACTCGGATGCCAGAGATCCAGAACCGAAGCAATGCGCCTTTGCGGTTGAGACCTCTCCAGAGCACCTTTACCACCGGAATGCGCGAGGAATGGTACTGGCTAAATTCATCGGTGGGAGATGCTCCAAGCAACATGGCCTGGGACGAAACGCTGCTGGAAGCGGCCGCTGATATCGGCGCACCCGTCTTGCGCAGTTATGCCTGGGCGACACCGGCAGCCACCTTTGGATACTTCCAACGCCACGCCGACATCGCCGCGTGGACTCCCCTGCGCCCCCTCATCCGCCGACCCACTGGAGGCGGCCTGGTGTCCCATGCAGCCGATTGGACCTATGCGATTGTGGTCCCGCCACAACACGCCTGGTATTCGATCTCAGCGGTGGAAAGCTACCGCCGCGCCCACACCTGGCTTCAACGCGCCTTCGCCCACAGTGGCATCGAAACCGTTTTGGCTCCCTGCTGCGATCCGGCGGGTCCGGGGCAGTGCTTTGTGGGCGCAGAGCGGGAAGATCTGCTGCTGCAAGGGCGGAAGATCGCCGGAGCCGCTCAACGACGGAACAAGTTGGGATTGTTGATCCAAGGGAGCATCCAACCCACTCCATTAGATCTCCCAAGAAACCGCTGGGAAGAGTCCATGCTTCGGACCGCCGAAGAAAACTGGGGGGCCCATTGGAATCTCACACTGCCCGCCTCCTGGGACCCGTGGATCCCGCGGGTCGAGGCGCTCCGGTTGCGCTATTCATCGAACGACCACAACGAGCGGCGTTGATGGGCGGACGGGCCGATGCCACGGCGAGATCGGATGAAGCCCGATCGCGCGTGCAGAAGCCTCAGGCTTGGCCGAAATGATTCAGACCTCTTGCCGACGGCTTTGGCGGAATTGAGTGGGTGTCATACCGGTGGCCGCTCGAAATGCCCGGGTAAAGGCACTGTGATCGTAGAAACCGCAAGCATGGGCGATCTCGGCCACCGGTTTCTGACTCTCCTCCAACCATCGGGAGGCGGCCGCCAGCCGGGTGTGGGAAATCAACTGGCTCGGAGTGGTCCGGAAGAGTCGCTTGATGAGACGAGCAAAGCGGACGGGCGGTATGCCCGCCCGGGCTGCGAGGGAAGTCGGACTCAATTCCTCATCATAGTGCGCCTCCAAATAATCGAGGGCTGCGGCCAGGCCTGCGGGAATCCGGCCGGCCCCAGCCGGCACCTGGAGATCGCGTGAAATGCCAACCAGACCGATGATGTGCCCCTGATCATCCCGGATGGCAAATTTGGTGGTGAAGCACCAACCCGTTTTGCGACGCGGATACCAGTGCAACTCCAGTTTTTCCACGATGGGACGGCCGGTTCGGAGAACTGCTTCGTCCTGTCGGGCGAACCGCGTCGCCAAATCGACCGGATAGACCTCCCGCACCGTCTTGCCTACAAGATCCTCGGAACGCTGGAACCCAACCCGCTCGGCCAAGGATCGGTTGACCGCGGTGTATCGCCCGGCGGTGTCCTTGACGAAGAACGCAGCGTCGGGCACGTGCTCAAAAATCTCGGCGAACAGGCTCACAGGAAGGTGCGTCACCTTAGGCACCTTCTCGGCCCCGCCTGTGCGAACTTTGGCGGACATGGTCGGAGGGTGCTGCAAGACCCGCCTGAGGGCGATGTCAGAGTGGGGCAGATGAGTCTCATTCCGTTCCGACAGCACCGGATGATCCGAGGGTTCTTGGCGGCCGGGCACACGGGTCACACCTGCTGGGCCATGCTGTCTCTGATGTGTTGGACTGCCTTGGCCCAAGGATCCCTCGAGGATTACCAACGGGCCTTGGGGTTGGCGCAGAAAACCGAAAACACGGTTTTCAGAGCTTCGGTCCAACCTCAATGGATCGCTGGCGGCGGAGGCCGTTTCTGGTACCGGATGACAACGAGCCCGGATCAGAAGGAGTTTGTCTTCGTGGATCCAGAACGCGGAGTCCGGGAACCACTCTTTGATGCCACGGTGCTCGCCCAACGCCTCACGAAGGCATCAGGCAACCCGGTGCGCCCAGAATCCTTGAACCTCGAATCCCTGACAGTAGAACTGGAAGGTGAGCATCGGGTGCTGCGTTTCAAACAGGGCGGGAAGCGGTGGAAAGCTCAGGTTCCAAAACTGACGCTCGAAGCGGATCCAAAGCCAGAGATCTCGCTGAACCCCGCTCCGTCCCAACGCATCCCAAAACGGTCCCGCAATACCGGAGAAGAAACGGAGATCACCTTGATCAACCGGACCAGCGAGGATGTCGAATTGTACTGGCTGGACGATCAGGGAGCGCGGCGACCTTACGGCCGGTTGCGCCCCGGAGCCGAACGGCGACAACACACCTTCGCTGGCCACGTCTGGCTCGGAACCGATCGGAACGGAACCGTCGTCGGAGCTTTCACGGCCCAAGAAGGGGACGGTCGTGCCGAGTTTGTGAATCCGATTCCCGGAGCGAAAGATTCACAGCCCACCGCGGAGGAAACCCCTGCCACCAAAGCCAATCCCCAGGATTCGCCGAACGGGAAATGGACCGTCGAAGTGAGGGAGGGAGACGTGTTCCTCCGACCCAAGGCGGGTGGAGAAGCCGTGCGCGTCAGCCGGGATGCGACTCGGGATGATGCCTACGACACTCAGGTCCACTGGTCTCAGGATTCGACCCACTTCGTCGCTCGACGGGTTCGTCAGACCTCCGCCCGAAACGTCTCTTGGATCGAGGCTGCTCCCAAGGATCAGCTCCAACCCAAGGTGCATTCCCACACCTACCCCAAACCGGGCGACGCCCTGCCCCGCCCGCTTCTCCGGGTCTTTGCGGTGGACGGTTTCCGTCAATACGATGTGGATCCAACCCTCTATGCCAACCCCTTCACCGAGAATGGCACGCTCGAGGTCCAATGGGCCCCGAACGGTCAGGAATTCTACGTCGACTACAACCAGCGGGGGCATCAGGTGTACCGGATCCTGGCCGTCAACCGCACCGGCCAGGTGCGCACTGTGGTCGAGGAGGCCCCGAAAACCATGGTGGACTGGACCGCCAAGACCTGGCGTCACTGGCAGCACCCGCGCGGCGAACTCCTGTGGATGTCCGAACGCAGCGGCTGGTGCCACCTGTGGCGCATCGACATCGCCACCGGCACCGTGAAGAACCCGATCACGCAGGGCAACTGGGTGGTGCGCTCGGTCGAATACGTCGATGAAGACCGCCAGCAAGTCTGGTTCTTTGCGGGCGGGATTCGGCCAGGGCAGGATCCTTACTACCTGCACCTCGCACGGGTGAATCTGGATGGCACTGGGTTGACGGTACTCACCGAGGGCGACGGCACCCACAAGGTCCAGTTTTCGCCGGACCGTCGTTGGTTCCTCGACACCTGGTCCCGGGTGGATCAAGCGCCCATCACTGAACTGCGCAGCGCGATCGACGGCCACAAGGTGCTGGAACTGGAACGCGCCGACATCACCCGACTCTTGGCAACCGGTTGGACCGTGCCGGAACGGTTCACCGCCAAGGGACGCGACGGAACCACCGACATCCACGGCATCGTCATCCGCCCGTCGCACCTCGATCCGAAGACCCGCTACCCGGTGATCGAGGAAATTTACGCCGGACCTCAGGGAGCCTTTGTGCCGAAGGAATTCGGCCGATTGACCCGACAACACGCTCTGGCCGAACTGGGATTCGTGGTCGTGCAAATCGACGGCATGGGCACCAGCCAACGCTCCAAGGCTTTCCATGACGTCGCCTGGAAGAACCTCGCGGACGCCGGATTTCCAGACCGGAAACTCTGGATCCGGGCGGCTGCCCAATCACGTCCGTGGATGGACCTTGGACGCATTGGTCTCTACGGCGGCAGCGCCGGCGGACAAAACGCTCTCCGTGGTTTGCTGGACCACGGGGACTTCTACCA
>CAMATE010000059.1 GCA_945861075.1 Akkermansia muciniphila | reverse complement strand
CGGGTCGGCCGATAGACGTCGCAGCACTGTGGCAGCGAGGTCGGCGGTTCCCATGAAGACCAGTTGGGGCAGGGCGGACATTGAGTCGTCAGGATCTGTCACCACCACTCGGGGAGCAAGCGAGGCGAATCGGGTTCCTTTGGCTCCCTGAAAATGTCTCCGGTGAGGCGGAGCCTCAAAGCGCACCTTGGATCGTGCGCGGGTTGGAATGAGTGAGAGCGCCGGAGCGGCCGAGGGTTACCAGGGGAGTCGGTGGTGTTGCCATGGGATCGGAGCCGGGCTCTCGGGATCCCATTCGGCCGTGAGCCAGCCGCCATCTTTGAGCGCCTGAGCCCCAGTGGGCGATGGACACAGGCGCACCCGAAATTCTTTCCAGGCCTGTGCTCGATGGAGGGCGGTCGAGTAGCGTTTCACCGACGACCCCAGCCCCCGGAGAATGGGCATGCCTGCCAGCGACGTGGCCAAGCGCGCAATGGCCGGCGAATGCAGGTGCCCGATGATGGTGGATTCCCACTGAGGGAGACGGTCCCGGACCTCCGGCATCTCCGCCAGAAACGGCAGGGCGGAAGGATCGTGGCAAAAGAGAATGATTCGGCGGTCGGCTTCAAGCGAAGTCAGTGCCGCCCGGATCTCGGAGAGGACTCGTTGTCGCTCCGCCTTCCATATGGGCACCTCCTCGGGCACCAGCTCCGACTCAAAGGCGGGCAGCGCCACCAAGGTCGATGGCACGGCGATGAGGCGATGACGGCCGATGTCCCGCTGCCACCAGGCGGGAATGGATAACCGGGACTCGAGCCGCAACCAACTCTCCCAGCGTGGGCCTCCCACGCCGCCGAAGAGACTGTGCTTGCCGAGTTCGTGGTCGCCAATGACCGGAAGCAACCGCTCACCATAGGCAGCCCGCAGCGCGTTCAAGCACCGTTGGGCACTGTCGCAGGCAGCATCATCGGAGATGCCCACGAAGGCCGAATCCACCGAATAGTCCCCGTTGGCGACGACCAGATCCGGATCGGGATTGAGGGCCAGGATGCGGTCCAACTTGTCGTTGTGGGCCATGGGGTCGGCCAGCCAGAAACCTTTGCGCCAGGCCGCTGCCAGAATGCGCTGCATCCGATGGGGCATCGCCCGCGCCTCGTATCCGCGTCGGGGTAGTTCGGCCGGCCCGGCCCAGTGCGGGTCGCTGACGACGAGGAGTTTCATGGCACGGGCGGGATTCGCGCGGCCGCACACCAACCTCAGCGGACCATCCAGTCGACAATGGCCTTCTGGGTGTGGAGGCGGTTCTCGGCTTCCCGGAAAATGGTATCGGCGTGGGCTTCGAGGGTTTCCTCGGTGATTTCCTTGCCGCGATAGGCTGGCAAGCAGTGCATCACCAATGCTCCGGGGTTGGCCCGGCTCACCAAGGCGTCGTTGATTTGGTATCCGGCCAGATCCTTCAGGCGTTGAGCACCTTCAGCCTCCTTGCCCATGGATACCCAGACATCGGTGTAGAGCACATCCGCGCCGCTGGCGGCCGCATCCAGATCCTCGGTGCAATGAATGGATCCTCCCGCCTTGCGGACGAGTTCCGCATCGGGTTGGTAAGCCTTTGGGGCCGCGATGCGCAGTTCAAAGCCCAGACGGGCGGCGGCCCAGATCCAGCTGGCGGGCACATTGCAGGCGCCATCGCCCACGAAAGTCACCACCTTGCCTTGGATGGATTGGCCCCGCTGCTCTTCGAAGGTGAAGATGTCGGTGAGAATCTGGCAGGGGTGTTCGGCATCGGTCAGCGCGTTCACCGTGGGGATGCCCGAGAACTGGGCAAAGTCTTCGACATCCTGCTGGGCGAAGGTGCGGATCACCGCGCCGTGGATCATGCGTCCGAGGACGCGGGCGGTGTCCTTGATGGGTTCGCCGCGGCCGAGTTGGATGTCTCCGGCATTGAGGAAGAGCACTTCGGCACCGAGTTCCCGCAGACCGACTTCAAAGCTGACGCGGGTCCGGGTGGAACTCTTGCTGAAGATGAGCGCCCAGGTCTGGCCGGCCAGTGGTCGGTCATGCTGACCCCGGCGGTTCTTGAACGCGGGAACACGGTTCAGGATCTCCCGCATTTCAGTGCCGGACAGGGCCTCGAGGCTCAACAGGTGTTTCATCGTACGCATCGATTCCGCGTCGTACCGATAGACCGGGACGAGCGGAAAGGTGATTGCCTACACCAGCGCGGCCCATCCCGTCACGTAATAATCTGGAGACGACTCGCGTGTTAGTCGGCTGGCGGCTCAGTCAATACGGATCTGGTAGAAGGCGCCACCAGTCGGGGGCGATGGATCTTGGAAAACCTGCGGGCCGGCCGAACCTCCCAGACCCGTTGCAATGGGTGTGAAGGAACCTTCCAGTCGATCGGCCCGGAGGACCGAATACTGCCGACCGAGAAGGCCTTGCCAGTGCAATTCGGCTCCGTTGGCTCCGACACCTGCAGAAAATCCCTGCACCCGCAAGGGCGAGGCGCCGTCCGCGGGGTTGGATCCTTGCTGGAGTTCTTCCCGGGTGGTGAGGCCGTCTCCGTCCGGATCGGCATCCGCGACATTGCTCAAGGTGGGAAAATACTCGAGTTCCTGGGCATCCATGAGGCCGTTGCCGTCCTGGTCTTCCGTCGCAGGATTGAGGCGAATCACCTCGGCTTGTGAGCCGACGGCGTTGTGCAAATGCAGCAGCAGTGCCTGCACCACCGACGTGCTCCGGGCGACACGCAGTCGCAGTCGTTGGCCCTCCGGGAACCACGGCGAAGCGTCCAAGCCGGTGGTTTCGGTGGCCACTTGTGGGGCGGCGAGGTCGAAGGTGGCCCAACCAGTGGTTTCGTTGGCGCTGTCGCTGGCGGCGCTGACTCGATAACGGAAGGCGGTTTTGCGGGCCCCCAAGCCCAAGGCGGAAGCCGGGATGGAATGCACCACGACGCCATTGTGGAAGAGCGCGGTGTCCCGGGATCGCGGATCGAGGGCATTGAGGGTGCCGCCTTCGATCCAATTGGTGCCGCCGGTGGGCATCACTGCGGAAACCAGGAAGTCATTGGAAAGTGAGTCGTCCGTGATGTCGTTGCCATTGAGGTTTCCTGCAGTGGAGTTGACCACCCGGGCGTCCACTGAGCCGTTGTTGTCGAGGTCGATTTCCACGTCGAGGGTGTTGAAGACCCGTTGCGGAGTGATCCATTTGCCGGCGGTCGCCAATCCGAAGAAAATTCGTGCGGAAGCGATGTCGCCGCCGGGTTTGTCGGTGGCGGCCCCGTAGGCCAGCAGGTCGGCTGCCCCATTGGGAAAAGCCAGGTTGCGCGAGGGACTGATGCCTCCCAACTGGAACACCCCGACCAAACCCGCGGCTTGTTGGCCGTCGCGGATGGTGGGCAATGGCACGGTGGTTGTCCCCGATCCCGACGGAAGTCCGACCCGCAAAGCACCGGCATGGGCCGGGGCCAGTGGTCGGACGATGGCGTGCCAGGGCACATGGATGGGGACCGGCCCGCCACGGAACCAGAGTTGACCACTGGCTTCCGGCATCTTGGCTCGGAAGCGGGTCCCGAGAATATCCGGGGTGGTCGGGTCATCGCCGACGCCCACCGGGCTGGCCTCGAAACGGAAGGGGATGGCCACTTCTTGGCCCGCGGACACGGTGACCTGATTGAGCAGGGGCACCATTCGGGCCGCGCTCGATCCCACCGTGTTGCTGGCGGAGATGTTCAAGGTCACGGGGCGACTGCCTTTGTTGGTGAGTCGAACCCGGCGCTCCTCGGTGTAGGGAGCCGACAGTTCCAGGGCTCCCATGGAAATGGAGACTTGATCGCTGGCCGAGGCGTTGCGCGCGATGAGTGGGGTGGCCAACGCATCGATCACGGCAACCCGACCGGCACCGACCCGGGATTCGGGATAGGCCACACCATCCGCGTTGGCGGTGCGGGCGGCGGTGTTCATGAGAGCCGCCTTGATTTCCAAGGCATTCCAGGTGGGACGAGCTTGTCGCATCAAGGCCGCTGCACCCGCGACATGGGGTGCGGACATGGAGGTTCCGGTCATGGGGATGGATTCGGAGCCCAAACCAGCGCGCGCGGAAGGGATGGCGCTGCCTGGCGCGGCGATGTCGGGCTTGAGGCGGCTGGTGTAGGCGACCGGTCCGCGGGAACTGGAGTCGTTGAGTCGGTCGGCGAGTTCGGGTCGGACCGTGGCGGACCGGGGTTCGAGGGTGATGAAGAGCCCGTCACCGAGTCGGCGGCGGAGGATGGCGCCGTCGGTTCGGGAAATCATCACGCCAGGAATTTTGATGTCGCTGGTGTCTCCAGACCCGCCCATGGGGATGGGAAAGCCATCCACATTGTTCACCATCACCACGGCCACCGCACCCGCTTCTTGGGCCGCCCGCACCTTGCTGGAGAAGAAGCAGGTGCCGCGGTCGATGAGGGCGATCTTGCCTCGGACTTCGAAAGCATTGGAGACGCGGCCGTTGTCGCCGTCCTGGCAGGCATTCAGGGGTTGGGTGGCGACGACTTGTGCGGAGATTTTACCCGCGACGGCGATGGGGTAGGTGAACACGCCTTCCACGGCCGCGTATTCTCCGACCACCTCGGAGGGGGCGGTGACGCTGATCGTGGACGAGGTGGATCCGTCGTCATAGGTGTTGGCCACGGTGATGGCCTTGGCCGCGGCTCCAGGGGATCCGATGACGTAATGGGTGTTGCCTGAGTTGCCCGCGGAAATGACCACGACGGTGCCCAGGTTGGCCAATCGGTTGATGGTGTCGGTTTGTGAGGTCTCGGTATCGGTGGCGAAGGCGGACCCCAATGACAGGTTCAACACATCGACCCGGTCGGCGGTGTTGCCGTCTTGATCCGGATCCGCGGCGCGATCCAGGGCCAGCGGAACGAGGGCCGTGTTGCCCCGGGATCCAAAGACCTTGTAGGCGATGAGCGAGGCCTCGGGGGCCACACCCGGGCCGATCTTGAAATCATTGGTGTAGATGCCCGGACCGTAAGGACCGGCGAATGTGCGGTCGTCTAACAAGACCCCCAGGCCCGCGGCAATGCCGGCCACATGGGAACCGTGTCCGTTGGCTCTGGGATCCAGCGGATCGGAGTCCGGTTCCGGTGTCGTGCTGCCGAACTCCCCGCCGGCATCGTAGTTGTCACCGGCAAAATCCCAACCGTCGACCACCTTGGCGGTCGGGAAGGAGCCCGGCTCGATGATTGAGGGATCGTTGGTCGCGTATTCCGCGGGATCGCCGGAACCGCCGAGGTGCGCGTGCAAATAATCGATACCCGAATCCACAATGGCGATGCGCACGCCGCGCCCGGTGATTCCGGACTCGGCCCCTTGGGGTAGCCACACCGAGGGCGCACCGATGAAGGGAACCGATGTCCGGGTGTGGCGTTCCAGAGGTTGAATGCGTTCCACCGAGACGACACCGGGAAGCGCGCGCAGTTGCTCGAGCGACGAAGTTTCCGCCGTGACTAGCAAACTGTTCGAGAGCGTGTAAGTGCTGCCTAGCACCACGGTTCCAGAGCTGGCCAAGCGTTTCTGCAGCAGCGCGTGCTCACCGATCAGGCTTCTCCGGCGTGCTTTGCCGGCATCGACCTGTGCTCGGGTGTTTTTGCCGGACTTGGCGGCCGTTTCACGGGCATCGAGGACGGATTCGCCGCCGAGAAACAGTCGATAAGTCTCGGGCGATGCCGACAGCAGGGAGGGCCAGCTGAGGCTAAGACCGAGGAGAATCAGGCGAAGGAGCCGTGTCATGGCAATGTGGATCGGTTTCCAGTCCTGAAGCTGGAGGCCCATTGAGAAGCGCGCCAGCGGTTTTCCTCTTTGGGCCAACCTATACGGAACAATTCAGTGGGATCGGTCGTGCGGGCTGCGCCTTCTTCCGCACGAGCTTCGGTGTTCGCTCGAATCGTTCTGTATGGGCTTTGGTGGGCGGACTTCCCAACCCGGCTCGGTCCGACTAGCGTCTGTCCGCCATGTTGCTGGTCATCGACAACTACGACTCGTTCACATTCAACCTCGTCCAGTACCTGGGCGAGATGGGTGTGGAGATGCAGGTGCATCGCAATGACCAGATCCGCCTGGAAGAAGCGCTGGCCCTGAAGCCGGACCGGCTCCTCATTTCGCCGGGCCCCTGTTCGCCGCGTGAGGCCGGGCTTTCGAACGACCTGATTCGCGCTTTTTCCGAGCGGCGGGTTCCTATTTTGGGTGTGTGCCTCGGGCACCAATGTATTTGCCACACCTTCGGCGCGACGGTGGAGGTCAATTACCGGATGATGCACGGCAAGACCTCTCCAATCTTCCACGACGGCAAGGATCTCTTCGAAGGAATGCCTAATCCGTTCAACGCGACTCGCTACCATTCCCTCGTCGCTCGTCGGGAAACCTTGCCACCGGAACTTCAGGTGACTGCTTGGACCGAGGAAGGGGAAGTGATGGGGGTCAAACACACCTCGCTGCCCATCTGGGGCGTGCAGTTCCATCCGGAGAGCATCCTCACGGAGAATGGGCGCACCATCCTCTCAAATTTCCTGCGCCTGAAATAGTCCCGGGGCTCGCGTTGCCCGGGAGGTTCGGTTAGTATCCGGGTTGTGAAAGCTGCCGTCCTACGCGGAGTTCAGGAGTTGGTCGTGGATACCGTCCCTCAACCGGCTCCGCATCCTGGTGAGGTCGTTGTCCGGCTCCATGCCGCCGCGTTGAATCATCGCGATGTGTGGATCAAGGGAGGCCACTACGCGGGATTGAAGTTTCCGGTGATTTTAGGGTCCGACGGCGCTGGCACTGTGATCGCAGCTGGCTCCGGCGTAGATCCCTCTGTGGTGGGACAAGAGGTCATCCTCAACCCGGCCCTCGACTGGGGGCATTCTGACAAGGTGCAAGAGCCGCGGTTCTCCATTCTGGGCCTGCCGCGAGATGGTACCTTGGCTGAGTTTGTGGCGATTCCGGCCACGCAATTGGTCCCGAAGCCCACCCACTTGTCTTGGGAAGAGGCCGCCGCATTGCCTTTGGCTGGGCTCACCGCCTATCGGGCGATCTTCAGTCGGGCCGCGGTCAAACCCCATGAACGCATCCTCATCAATGGCATTGGTGCCGGTACGGCGCTGTTTGCGTTGCAGTTTGCTTCAGCGGTGGGGGCAGTTCCTTGTGTGACCTCCAGCGCGCCCTGGAAACTGGAGCGGGCTCATGAGTTGGGTTCCAAGGCGGGCAGTCTCTACAACTTGCCCGATTGGCACGTTGAATTCGGCAAGCACCATGGACCCTTTGATGTGGTCGTTGACAGCGCCGGGGGTGACGGGTTTGAGACCCTCATCGACCTCACCGCTTCGGGTGGGCGTATCGTTTTCTTCGGGGCCACTTGTGGCAATGCGCCCGAACTGCCGACCCGCAAACTGTTTTGGCGTCAGATTTCACTCTTGGGAACCACCATGGGCAGCCCGGCCGAGTTCCTGGCGATGGTGGAGTTCGTCAAGACCCACGCCATCAAGCCGGTGGTCAGCGAAGTCTTCGATTTGGACCATGTGGGTGCGGCCTTCGAGCGGATGGAGCGCGGTGAGCAGTTTGGCAAGTTGGTGGTCCGATTGTAATTTGTTGGAAAGGCCTCTGGACCGTTGATCGTGGGATTCCGGGGATGGCCTGAATCTGGCCTCGGTACTCTTTTGAAAACAAACAGGCCGCGTGGAATCCCACGCGGCCTGGTGTTTTGTGTTCCATCGTCTCCGGGAACCGAGTGTCCCGGACGATCGATTTTAGCCCCCGATTTTAGCCTCCGACTTCAGCCCGAGCCTCGGCGGCCAGAGCGGTAGACAGGTAGCGCTCACCGGTCGAGCAGGCGATCGTGACGATGGTCTTGCCCTTGTTCTCCGGACGCTTGGCCACTTCGATGGCGGCCCACACGTTCGCGCCTGAAGAAATACCGGCGAGGATCCCTTCTTCCTTGGCCAGTCGGCGGGCGATGGCGAAAGCGTCATCATTGCTCACTTGCACGGCTTCGATGATCTGGGGATTCCCTGCGGCATCCTTCAGACGAAGGTTTTTCGGCACAAATCCGGCGCCGGTGCCTTGGATTTTGTGCGGACCCGGTTTCACCGCTTCGCCGTGCAGCGTCTGGGTGATGACCGGAGAATCCTTGGGTTCAACCGCGATGGCTGTGAACGACGGCTTGAGCGGTTTGATGTACTCGAAGCAACCGGTGATGGTGCCGCCCGTGCCGACCGCCGCGACAAAGATGTCCACGGCGCCGGCGGTGTCTTCCCATATTTCCGGGCCGGTGGTCGCGGTGTGGATGGCCGGGTTGTCGCCGTTCTCGAACTGCTGGGGGATCCACGCATCGGGAATCTCCTTGGCCAGCAATTCGGCTCGGGCGATGGCCCCGCGCATGCCCTCGCTCCCTGGGGTGAGCACCAACTTGGCGCCCAAGAGGGCCAGAAGGGTGCGGCGTTCCAGCGACATGGTTTCGGGCATGGTCAGGATGACCTTGTAGCCCTTGGATGCAGCGACGAAGGCCAGCGCGATCCCGGTGTTGCCGGAGGTCGGTTCGATGATGGTGGTGCCCGGCTTGAGCACGCCGCGACGTTCAGCCTGCTCGATCATGGCCATGCCGATGCGGTCCTTCACGGATCCGAGCGGGTTGAAGAACTCGCACTTGAGCAGTATCTGCGTGGACGGATCCACGCCCAGACTGGCGGGAATGCGGTTCAGGCGGACGAGCGGCGTGCGCCCGACGGTCTCGACGATGTTGTTGTAGATGCGGCCCATAAACGGAAAGTTTGGAAACGTGAGGTCAGTGTGTCGGGGGAATGGATCGCGGCAAGTCCGGGTTTTGTGCTGGCATCCACTGAAGTTTCATGGCCTGTGCTGATGGGTCAGTCAACGGGGTGTCCCTCTGACATTTGCCCAAGAAGCCGGACTCGATGATGTTCCTTCAGCACCTGCTGTGAAACGCGCCCTTCTCTTCATCTTGCTCGCGAATTTCTGGTTCATCGATCGGGTGATCTTGGCCCAATCGCCTGCTGACCTTGAGTCGCTGCTGAACGAGGGACAGCGCTGGTGGGATCAAAACATCGACGAGGGGGCCCTGCCGCCGCTGCCAGAACTCGATCTTGAGCAGGTGGAGCCGCTCTTGAAACAAGTGCAGGATCGCTTGCAGGCCGAGAACCTCCTCGATCTGGCCGAACTGCGTCGGGTGGCCGACGCCCTCCTTCCGTGGTTGGAGCGCGAGACGGCATTACGCCCCTACGTGCCTTGGCTGCGGGCTCGATTGGATTACTTCAAGGCGGCGGAAGTCTTGGCTCGTCCCATGCCGCGTCCGTTGACCGTTCCGACGCCGGAGGTGCCCCACCTTCCGCTACTGCCGCAAAAACCGAAATCACCTGAGAAGCTGAAAGCGTCCGAGCAGCCACTGCGGCCACCGAATTCCATCACAGTCCCCAGTCAACAAACGCCGGGGCCGTTGCAGCGAGTGCCGACGGAGGCCCAGCAGCGCAAGGTTTGGTCTGACATCACGATCGTCGAATCCTGGCCCACCGAGGCTCGGCGGAGGGTTCCACAGCTCAAACCGATCTTTCGCGAAGAGGGTGTGCCGGAGGAGTTGGTCTGGGTGGCGGAGGTGGAGTCGTCGTTTGATCCTGAAGCCCGCAGTCCAGCCGGAGCAGCCGGCCTTTACCAATTGATGCCGGAAACCGCCCGGGCTCAGGGGCTCTCCACCTTTCCGTTCGACCAGCGCTACCGTCCGGAGAAGAACGCCCGCGCCTCGGCCCGATACCTCCGCGCGCTCCACCGACGGTTCAAGGACTGGCCTCTGGCCTTGGCCGCTTACAATGCTGGCGAGACCCGGGTTGCGAATCTCTTGAGCCGCCACCGCGCCAAGACGTTCAGCGACATCTCCCGCTATCTTCCGGCCGAGACCCAAATGTATGTGCCGCGCATCGACGCCATTCTCCAGCGTCGCGAGGGACGATCACTGGCCCGGCTGCCGGGCCCGCTCGTTCGACTATAATAGAAGGCGCAGGGCTGCCACCCAGGCGAAGATCAGGATGAAGGTGTCGAAGGTGCGCTGCGGTAGGCGCGAAACCACCGCCCGGCCGATAAACAGCCCGGCCACGACCAGAGGCAGCAGTCGCACGTTGAACGCCAGTGAGTCGAGGTGGATGAGTCCCAGTTGCAGGCTGAAGGGTACTTTGAAGAGGTTGATGAGCAGGAAGAACCAGGCGCTGGTCCCCACAAACACATTCTTGGGCAGCGATACGGCCACAAGGTACAAGGCCATCACCGGCCCCGCGGCATTGGCGACCATGGTCACGCCGCCGGCCAGCAGTCCGATGCTCCAGGCGAAGGCGCGTGTGTGTGGTAGGTGGGCCAATGTCTCGGGCCGCCAATGTCGGATGAGCTGAATCACCGCCAAGGCCAGCACGATGACCCCGATGACCGGCCGGAAGTTGGCCTGTTCCCAGAAGTGCATCACCGCCCAGCCCGCGACGACTCCAATGCCCGCGGGCGGGAGGGTTCGCCGGATGTGGTGCCAATCGGCGTGGCGTTGGAAGAGCAGCACCGCGCCGATATCGCCGACGACCAGCATGGGCAGCACGACGCCGGTCGATTGCAGGCCCGGGAAGAGTTGGGCGAAGAGCACCACATGCAACAGGCTCACCCCGGGCAGTCCACTCTTGGAGACGCCGATGCCCACCGCGGCCAGACAGGCCAGTGCCCACTGCTGAAGGGTTAAGTCCTGGGACATGCGCGGGGGATCAGCGGGGAATCAGCGAAGAATGAGCGAGGGATGAGCAGGTGTCGGATCAACCGGTCTGGCGCAACAACTGAAGGGTCTTCATCACCGAGCCCTCTTGCAGGAGTTTCTCCGCCAAATCCCAGCCTTGCCCCATGCTGCGGACTCGGGCCGCAACAAACAGCGCCGCCGCCGCATTGAGCAGCACCGCGTCGCGTCGGGGACCGCGATCCGCGCCCTCGAGGATGCGCACGATGATCCCGGCATTGTCGGCGGCGCTGCCGCCTTCGAGGTCGGCCAGCGTGGCCGGAATCAGCGGGAAGTCGGATGCCGATACGGAGGACGCGCTGAACCCGCGGTCCTGGTAGAACTCCGCCACGTGGTTGGTCCCGAGCGTGGACAGCTCATCGAGGGTGCCGTGGCCGGGGACTTCGCCCGATACCACCATGCCTCGCCGCAGCCCGAGGGCTTGCAGCGTCCGCGCCATGGGCTCCACCCATTCGGTGCGCGAGACACCGAGCAACTGGGCGCTGGGCCGAGCTGGGTTGAGCAGCGGGCCCAAGCGGTTGAAGACCGTGCGCTGGCCCCGTTCGGCGCAGAGGGCTCGCACCGGGGCGATGCCTTTGAAAGCCGGATGGAACCGCGGAGCGAACAAGAACGCGAAATGGGCCTCTTCGATGGCCCGAGCCGCGGCCTCTGGGGACAAGTCCACCGGGATGCCCAAGGCCTCGAGCACGTCGGCGCTGCCTGACTTAGAGGTGATGGCGCGGTTGCCGTGCTTGGCCACTGGAACGCCCGCCGCCGCGCACACCAGCGCCACGGTGGTGGAGATATTGAAGGTGTTGAGCCGGTCGCCGCCCGTGCCGCAGACGTCCAGGATTTCCCGCGATTGCCGGAACGACTCGGGCAGGGGCACCGCCACCGAGCGATTGCGCAACTCGCTCGCCAAGGCAGCCACCTCGGTCGGAGTTTCGCCGCGGATGGCCCAGGCGATGAGGAAATCGGCCCGCTCACCCACGGGTTGAGCGGCGTCTCCCAGGGCGTCGACCAGTCCGGGCATCCCTTCCGGGCCCAGTTCCTGACCGGCGGCCACCGTGCGGGCAAGTTCGCTGAACATGGGGACAGGCTAATGGGCCTGCCCGCGCCCGGCCAGCCTGCAACCGGAGAAGCCAACAGAAGCCAGCCAACAGGAGCCTGTCCCTCAACGGTTAAAAAATTTCAGAAAAATAATGCCTAGCGCTTGCGTGCATAGAAACACAATGCATAGTAGCCCCATGAAGATCAGCAAAGACCTCAACGCCGCGAGCGCCAGCGCCATTGTCTTGGGTATCCTTCAGACCGGCGAAAGCTATGGGTACGCCATCGTTCAGAAGGTGCGCGAGCTCTCCGGTGGGGAGGTCGAGTGGACAGATGGCATGTTGTACCCAATTCTCCACCGACTGGAGGCCGATGGACTCATTGGCGCCCGCTGGGGCGAGTCGGAGACCGGTCGTAAGCGCAAGTACTACCAACTCACCGCCCAAGCACGCCCCGTGATGGAAGACGACCGCCGGCAATGGCAGACTGTGAATGCGATACTCCATGGCCTGTGGTCCACCGGAGATGCCCTACCCAACACACACCCTCACGAAGCGGTCACCGCTCCGGTGCCGGCTCGCTAACGCACCTCTTCTCCGGCAACCCCCAAAACCGCCCCCTCCCCGATGAACTCCAATCTTTTCAGCTCCGATTTAGCCGGCCTTCCCACTCAGCTGGCCGCCGAACTGGAGGACCATTTGATGGAATCCCTGGAGGCAGGTCTCCGCTCCGGCATGTCTGCCGAGGAGGCCCGCCAGTCGGCCCTCCGATCGCTGGGTTCGCCTCTCGAGATCGCCCGGCGTTGCCTCCGCGAATCGGATCCCCGGGAGCCGCATCGCGTTCCGATGACACCGCAACAGCGGGTGGCCGTTGTGGGTTGGCTTCTGTTGGCCATGGGATTCGCCTCCCGCGTCTGTGAGGCCAACGATCCCAGCCACGGATCCATTGCCGCCTGCCTGGGGTTCTCGGCCGGTTCGCTGACCATGGCCTTCCTCATTCGGCGGGCGCGGATTCCGCGCGGTCTGGCCATCGGCCTTTCGCTGGGTTTGACCGGGGCTGCGGTGGTGGCGTTGCTCCAGGCAGCTTGGCATCCGTGGATCCAGAGCAGCTTGGCCCTGACTCCGGCCGCCTTGACGGTCCTGGCGCTCTTCGGGGCTTTGTCCGGAGGAGCCCTCTCGGCCACGCCACGCCGAACGGCCTGAACGGTCCCGATCGCTTTTCGGCTTCACCGCTTTTCCAACAACGATGCCCTCTGGGGCCCGCTGTCTGCTTTCAATCAGCAATAACAGTCCAGTAGATGAGCAAAAGACTGAAATCCAGAGCCATGAGCCCTCAACGAACCCGAAAACCGTCGTTCCTTGCATGTCTTCTCACGGTGCGGCTCTTGTGGTCCTTGGTCGTCGCCTCCGCTGCCCTGACGAGCGCCTCCCTGATGGCTCAGGTCCGACCGATGCCGGACACCAACCCGGTGACGCCGCCGAAGGTCGAACCGCCCCCGGAGAGGCCGACACCTCCGCTACCCCCGACACCCCCATCCGACCCGGCGGTGACCGAGCCCGTCTCGAACGTCGCCAATGGCCTGCAAAGCCTGTCCCTGAAACTCGACTATCCGAAGCTCGAGATCGCCGAGGATCGGGCCTACATCCCCTTGTTTTTCACGATCCTGGGCGATTATCAGGGTAGCAATGACATCACGGTTCGCGCTCGGTTCGTCAGTGGCACCGCCACTCCGGGCCAGGATTTCGATACGAATCAGCCCGTGAAGGTCGTGCCGGCTGTGGGCGGGCTCGGATCCATGAACTGGCTGCCGCTGCCCACAATCCTCGACGAGATCAACGAGGGCCTTGAAACAGCTGTCTTCGAACTGTCCATCGATGGCAGTACTAACGCTCCGGTTCGCATGGAGGTGAGCTTCCTCGACGACCTGAATCCCGGCGAGGTGGGCTTTGTCTCCACCCGCTTCCAAATCAACGAGGGGTCTACCAATGGCTACGTCCAGATCCGGTTATGGCGCACCCTCAACACCCGGCAGGCGGCCACGGTGACCTACCGGCTGGAAGGCCCAGCCTCCGCGCTGGCCGTTTTGGGCGGCCAGACCAACCGCACCGCGACCTTCGAGCCGGGTCAGTCGCAGGTTTTCGTCCAAATCCCGTTGGTGAACAACACCGAGGCCCAGGGTAGTCAGGATGTCACTCTCACCCTCGAACCGATTGAGGGGGGGCTGAAGCTCATGAAGGGCTACGAGAGCTCTGTGTTGACCTTGGCCGATGACGAAACGCCCAGTCCGGCCGAGCCGCTGACAATCTCTGAGTATGACAACGGGGGCGGCCAGCGCGGCGTGATGCTGAAGACCCCGGTGGCCCGCGGGTATCAAGTCCGGCTGGAGTCTTCCGACACGGGTGCTGCTGGCCCTTGGCGACCCTACTGGATCTTCGAAGGTGCTGATACCGAGCGCTACGCCTTCGACTCCTTCGACGCCTCCGTGATGCGGATGTACCGGATCCTCCCGCCCGAGCCCCTCGACTACACCTTCCCCTGGTGATGGCCAAGAACGCCGCCGGTTGCCGTTCGGGTGGTCAATGCCCCACACCTAACAACGCCCCGCCTCTCCGGTTTTTGGGCGTTGTTATCGGTGTGGCCACTGGCAGTCAATCCCTCAGGGGGTAGGACTGTAGGATTTCATGAACTCAGTGGCTTCAGTAGAAAGTTCCAACTGTGGTTGGATGCTGAAGAGTTTTTCCTGAAGGGTGGGGTCGGTGATGATCTTGGTTCCCGCAAGCGCGGTGAGAATGCGCTCCCGTTGTTCATTGATGAAGCGATTGAAGCTGATCGGACTGAAGTAATCGCTGCCATCTCTCATTTGCAGTTCTTTTTCCAGGGCATCGGGATCCTTGCCTGCCTTGTTCAATATCTCGGCAATTTTCTCATAATTTGCGGTGACTTCAGTGGCTTGTTGGTAGTGCCAATATTTGATGGTTCCCAAACTATTATAGATGTTTTTGAACTCGAACTGAATGATAGCCGGATTTACTTCAGCCTCTTCCAAGACGATCAACACTTGCTGGGCATGAAGATTGCCTCGCAAGGCTTTGGGAATCTTTTCCTTGGGCCGGAAGGGTGGTGTATATCGGTAGACCGTCTGGGTTCCAGTATTGGCTTGGGCCGTGGGTGGGAGTGGTTTGCCCCATTTGATGAACGGCGTGGCGGCGGGCTCCACACTGGCGACGATATTTGTTGCGGAATCGGAAAGAGGCGGTGGCTCAGGAATGGGTGATCGGGATGGCTGCAGGTAAAACATCCCCAAAAAAAGAGCAAAAATGGACGCGAAAATACCCGTTTTAATAAAAAACCGTTTCATAGAAGCGACTCATGGTTGCAGTTTTTGATGCTTGA
>CAMATE010000058.1 GCA_945861075.1 Akkermansia muciniphila | reverse complement strand
TGCGATTCGCCATTGCCGAGCATCGTTCCAATGCGTCGCCATTGGACCATGTCCTCAGAGACTTCCAGATCCATGGCACTGCCGTTGGTGGCACCGAGGAGCACCAAGCGGGCGTCTCCTTGGGCCGACGCGGGAATGGCAGTGAGTCGATGGGTGGAAGCCGCAGGCCCTTCGGCATTGGACTTCGAACCGAGGGTCAACATCTTCAGATCAAGCCCATCGAAGGAACCCAAACCCGAGAATTCCAGGGGGGTGGCTTTCGAGACGCTCGCCTTCAATCCCCGGAGGGAATCGTCCAAGAATGGCCCCCAACGAAGGATGCCGGTCTTCGGGTCGAATTGCCCGTCATCCGAAATGGCCGAGACCACAGCATCGCGCCCCACAAAAATTTCGACTGCCTGGCAACGGGTGTTCGCGGCCGGTCCCAAATGGATTTTTAGGGTGATGGAGTCGGCCGAGTCGGTAGTCCATTCGCCCAAAATGTAGGAGTTAGGCGAACGATCTGGGGTTCCGTTGGTGCCCAGAATTCCAGGCAAACCGGGCAGCGTCGGGAGCGGACCTGCATTGCCAGAATTGCCGGGGGAGCCTTCGAGCGGGACCCACCTTCGGGGGAACGAACCGACGGAAGCGTCGTACCGGTAGTCGCCTCCAGATCGCCACAGGAATCCGGCTCGGGAGAGGTGTCCGACGGAAACCGGAGCTGACTGCGGTGGCAGAGGAACACCATAACGCCAGTACTTGGCGCAAACCAACCACTCCATGTCGGAAATCACCGAGTCCGCCGGCGCGTTGTCGGCAGGGTGTAGGCTGCGTTCGATTGGGTCCGTTGCTGGCAGACCCAAAATCAACACCGCTTCCGATACGATTTTGTTCCCGGAGGCATCCACGGCGATGGCCTCCATTCGGATCGGCCCTTCAGAGTCGATCTTCCAGATCAGGCTGTGCTCGATGGGTGTCCCCGGATCGGGAGCCCGGAAGAACTGCATCTGGGAATCCCCGATGGGCTTCCCATTGGCCCAGAAGGATATCGTCGGAAGGTAGCCGTTGGGGTCGACCGCCAGGAGTTTCAGCGCGCACTCGCTGCCAATGCGCAGTCGCTCACCGGTCCTGGGAGTGACCCATTTCAGCAGGGCTTTGGTGGATACAGTGGAATCGAAAATCCTCACCTGAGCCCAAGCACTGGACGGATCGAGCCGGTAGGATGGGTCGTCGATGAGTTTGATGACCACGGTTTCCTCCGGTTCTTTGAGGTCGTCTTCGAGAGCACCAATGATGAGTTCGACTTGGGTTTCACCGGCTCCCAAAGTGATGTCGCCATCGAGGAGAGAAAAGTCTTCGCCATTCCGCGCGCTGCCTCCGACCGCGTAGCGGACGCGGACGGGTTCAGCCGGGTTCCCTAGCCGCTGGAAAATAAGGCGTCCGGGCATGACCCGAATGAAGGGATTTGGCTCCGAGGTGGTCGACTGAATGGCGAGAATGCGGATGGTCGGCGCATCGGACGGGGCCGGTTGGATCGAGTCGCGGATCATTACCCGTGCGGCCGGATTGCGGCCGGGCAGGTAGTCGGAAGACTCAGGGCCGTCCTTGAGGTTCGCCGGCTTCGGGATCACCGCCAGATACAAGAGTTCGTCGCCCTCGACCTTGTCATCTGGGATCGGTGCGAGCGGGAGTTTGCCAACGGCCGACCCGGCCGGAATGACCACCGATTGCACCCACGGGGCGAGGTTGGGATCGCTCACGGGTTCCGATTTCAAACCGCCAGGAATGATATTAAAATCCGTGTCCCAGTCGGCCGATCCGCCGATCTTGAAATACACCCGAAGCGGTTTCGACAAGTCACCCGAGCGGCGGAATTCCAAGGTCATCAAATCTTTGGAGTCGGATTCCACGGCCACCGGATCGAGGACGTTCAGGTCTACCGTCGGCGACTGGGGAGGAACGATCGGCGGGTCGACCGGAGGGGGAAGGGGGCCGGTCCCGATGATTACGCGTATTGGTGACGACGTCGCGAGGGGCTTCAGGTTTTGCACGGCGCGCGCCTCCAGCACATGGATGCCCGGGATCGGTGACTCCCAGACCGCCTGATGCAATACCTTGAGTCCGATCACGGTAGCGAACATATCGCCGCTGCGGTCCGACTTGGCGATTACCTGACCATCAGCCAGAAACTCCAGTTGGGTGACCGGTCCACCCACGGGATCGATGGCGACGGCTTCGAGTTTCAGGGACCCGGATAGCTGCTGCGTGCCGGAGGCCGGTGACGTGAGAAACACCTGAACAGAGCGCCCCGGATCCTGGGGAGTCTGCGCCTGCAGTCCGGCGGTGGTCAGTGCACCGAGGAAGAGGCACAGCAGGCTGAGGAATACCCAATGGCGGGGGTAAAAAGTGTTCATATAAACAGACTGGTGTTCTTCTATCCGCTGAAAGTCCGGAAATGGATGCATCCATTTCGCATGACGGCCCGGATGCAGCCAACCGGGGAATCGCTTCGAGACTAGCCCAACCCACTGCACTCGCAAGACCGCTGTGCCCACCTTCGATGGCTTGATCGGAAACCGTTATTGGCCCACAGACCTTGGGTTTTTCGGGCCGCTCTCAGTGTGGATCACCGGTTTAACGAGTCAGGTCGAGGCACATCCAATGTCCGGCATTGCGCAGGCCATCCCGCAGGTAGAGGCGGCCGTTCGACAAAGCGGGATTGCACCAGTTCACTCCGGCCACTTGGGTTCGACCGATTTCGCGGCACATCTCTCCGCCGGCATCAAAGAGAATCAGTTCACCGCCATCGCTAAGCATGAGCGCCGACGTGCCGCCGACGGCGATGAATCCGGCGTGGGATTTGTCGGCTGCGCTCGTGATCCAGCCCGACTGGGTCCAACGGATCTTGCCGTCACCGACGCCGATGCACACCACCTCGCGCTGCGCACCGAGGCCCACGATGCGGTCGCCGACGAGGATCGGGCAGGAGAAGTTGGGGGCCGCCTCCTTGGAGTTCCACACCTCGGTGACCGACCAGCGCTCGCCCTCACGCGTGAACCGAAGGCTCATGAGACCCGTTTGATGCGACCCGAGAATCACCCGATCGTTGACGATGAGCGGGGTCATCACGTGCCGGGCGAAGGCCGTCTTGAGCGGATATCGCCACAGCACGCGGCCGCTTTGCGCATCGAATCCCATGGCGGCGTCGGCCATGAAATTCACCACCTGACGCACTCCCAGCACCGTGCCCACCATGGGAGCGGCATATCCGGCCACCTCATGGCCGCTCTTCCATCGAACCGCGCCGGTCTGGGGATTCAGCGCCACCATGCCAGCGCCATTCGTGGACCCGGCCGAGGCCCACAGCCACCCGGACTCCACCCATGGTGATCCGTTGTTGCCATGGCGCATGGCTCCCTGGGAGTTGCCTTTCTCACCGATGAACGTGGCGGCGAAATCCTTCGTGTAGTCGACGGACCACACGGTTTTGCCATCGGCGGCCGCGAAACAAACCAACTTGCCCCGGCACGATTGCGCATAAACCCGGCCTTCGCATGCCACCGGCGTGCAGCGCGGCGCGGCGGGTCCCTGAGAGTCCGTGAAGGTCTCATCGACGATGGCTTTCCACCGTTCGGTGCCTGAGGCGGCGTCCAAGGCCCTCAAGATCTCCTGGCCCTCTTGGGCTTCCATGGCAAAGACGAGTCCCTCGGCCACGATGGGTGACGCATATCCAGGACCCGCGGCGATGGACCACACCACGTGGGGAGCCGACGGGAGTCGGGTCAACACCGGTTCGTTGATGGCCACTCGGCCTGTGCGGGTCGGGCCTCGCCACTGCGGCCAGTCGCCAGCCAAGGGTGGCACTGCGACACCGACCATCCAGGCAGCGAGGATGCAAATAGCCCGGCGTGTTCCAACAGTGGGGAGCATACGCAAGACGCTCAGGCAACCGACGAGCCGCCGTCAATGCGAGGCTGGCGTCAGGGTTGTTTGGGGGCTGCTGTGGCCGACGTGGGCGGAGCCTCCGTGGGTTGGATCATCAAAACCAAGAACACCGAAACCAAGGCCACGGACGCAAAGACGCTGAAGATGGCCGCCAGCGGCAGGTGCCGATCGCGCATGAGCCCGAATCCCCAATCCGCCAGCCCTCCGCAGCCAATGCTCACCAGGTTCATCAGCCCGTAGCCGGTGGCTCGTTGTTCCGGCGGGGCCACCTGACACAAGATGGGCATGTTGTTGGTGTCGAAGAAACCCCATCCCAGTCCGAAGAGAATGAGGAACGCCACGGCCACCCACAGTTGACCCGTTTGAGGGGCAAATCCCACCCCGAACATGGCGGGAATGATGAGCAACATGCCCAGGGCGCTGACGTGGATCCGACCCCGTTGGGTTTTGCGCATCCGGCGGTCGGCCAGCCATCCGCCGACAAGAGCTCCGACGATGGCTGCCGATTGCCAATACAAGGTCGCCGACACGCCGGCCTTGCCCTGACCGATCTTGAATTCCGATTTCAGGATGGCCGGCATCCAGTCGCGCACCACCCATCCAGCCAGCGCCGGCAACGTGAAGTAGACCACCAGCAGCAGGAAGGAACGGTTGGTGAGCAGCGCACGGACGGTCTGCAGACCCGCCGTGTTCCCGGATGGCGCAGCTGCGGGGCGCGGACGGTCCTTGAGCAGAATCAACAAGGGCAACGCCAAGGTCATCCCGATGAGGCCACTCCATCCGAAAGCTCCCCGCCAGCCGAGGCTTGGATGGTCGGCGGCATAGCCCGTGAATCCTCCGAGAATCACCCCGCAATAAATGCCCATTTGATGAAAGCTGACCGCGCGGGAACGGGTTTCGCCGGTGTGATAATCGGCAATGAGCGCCAAGGCGGCCGGAATATAAAAGGCCTCGCTAATGCCCATCAGGGATCGTGCGGTGAGCAGTTCTCCATAGGACTGCACGTGCCCCGTCCACCACGTCACCGCTGACCATGCGAAGAGGCTGCCACAAATCGTGAGTCGCCGGCCGAACCGATCGGCCATCCAACCGCCCACCGGACTCAGGAAGGCGTAGACCCACTTGAATTGTCCGAGCATTCGTCCCCAGTTCGCATCGGATCCGATGTCAGGAAGGTCCGCCATGACGGAACTCTTCATCGCCGCCAACATTTGTCGGTCGAGGTAGTTCAGCAGCGCGACCGGCGCGAGGAGGCACACGGTGAGCCAAGCCCAGCGGGGTAGGGCGGTGGTGTGGGAATCCTTCATGGGCGACAATCGGGGGTGGCTCGGAATGGAATGCAGACAGTGCGCGGGATTGGAGAGGATCAGGCCGGAACGGGGGTTGTCGGCAATGGTGAAAGCGATGCCTTTCAACGGCGATGTCGATGACGGTGTTGATTCCTGATGCCTACGGGTCCTGTCTTCAGCTACAAATCAATTAAATCACCAACCAAAGCGTATGGCTCCCCGTGCCTCGGACCGCTGCCGCTGTTCTCAACGTCCATGAATGCCTCCCTGTCTCCAAGACTGGCTTTCCGCCCACGTGGCGATGGTTTGCGTGTTCGTTGCGCTTTCACGCTGATCGAGTTGCTGGTGGTCATCGCTATCATCGCGATTTTAGCGGGCATGCTCTTGCCCGCACTGGGCAAGGCCAAGAGCAAGGCCCTGCGGACCCAGTGCCTGAGCAACTACCGCCAACTCAACTTGGCCTGGTTGATGTACATTGATGACTTCAAGGATGAGTTGCCGCCCAACGAGACCGTGCTGACGGGCGGCCGCGAAGGAGCCAATGCCACCGCGAGGACGTGGGTGACGGGCAATGCCTTCACCGACACCAACGACTTCAACATTCGGAAGGGGTTGCTCTTTCCCTACAACCAAGCGTCGGGCATTTACCACTGCCCGGCCGATCGATCGACGGTTCGGGATGCCCGAAGGATCCTCCGCTCGCGGAGTGTCTCCATGAGCGCCTCCATGAATGACGTGCCCGACCCTCAGGACCTCAGTTGTTGGCACAAGCTCTCGCAAATCGTGTTGCCCTCACCGGCCGAAGCCTTCGTCTTTTTGGATGAGCACGAGAACAGCATCGAGAACGCGCGCTTCGTGGTCACGCAGCCCGGGGAGTGGTTCTGGGTCGACTTCCCTTCGGTTCGCCATGCCGGTGCCGCCACCCTGAGCTTCGCCGATGGTCACGCCGAGTCGTGGCGGTTCGTCTCGCCCGACACAATCCGCATCGGCCGTATGCCGCCCTACATTCAGAGCCAGACCGTGAAGGTCAACGACCCAGACCTTCGACGCTTCCAGGCCGCTTCGCTCAAGGTTCCCCGCTGAGGAACCGGTCCCTTCGGATCAATCGGCCAGTCGCACGGAGGCGTGGTCCGACATGTAGCGCATGTCGGCATTGCCTGGGGATTGCACCACCAGGGTCATGGGTTTCAATAGAACGGGTTTGATGGTGCGACCATCCACCCACTTGTGGATTTCCGCGTGACCGTCGGCGAAACTGAGGGCTCCGGACGATCCATGGTTGCTCGCCGGGTAATCGATGATGTGGATGGAACCGGCGGCCGCCCCGTCGTTCATCGAGACGGCGAAATCGCCGTAGTTCACGCTGTCCGGGTGCTCATCGATAAACACATAGGCCTGCGATGCGCCCATGCGGTTGAGGTCACTCCCCTTGCGGAACACCACGTACTTCGCCTTGGTGATGTAGCTCAGCCAATCATCCCGGGAATTCATCGCCTGACTCATGGAGAGGCTGCGGACCCGCGCCATGCGTCGCCCCCCGATGGTGACGGTGCTGCGATCTCCCGGGCACCGGTAGATGCCGGGCGACTGCGTGTAGGGCGCGAGCTTGGCGTAGTTGGGGTTGGTGAGGTTGGCGAGATTCGTGTTGTGGCTGTTGCCCGGGGAGTAATCCATGATGCCGCGTACCCAACCTGAGCCGTCCGGCGTCAGCTCGTTCCAAACCAGATTGTCGGAGTGGTCGTCGGTGTACATTTGCCAGGCCAAGGTCAGTTGCTTCTGGTTGCTCAGGCATTGGATGGACTGGGCTCGGGCCTTCGACTTGGCCAAGGCGGGCAGGAGCATTCCGGCCAGGATCGCGATGATGGCGATGACCACCAGCAACTCGATGAGTGTGAAGGCAGCCGCACGGCCCCGGCGACTGGAACCAGGTCGGAGGGTATGCCGGAGGAAAGCCTTGGGGGTCATGCTGCTCACGCTAACAAACACCCCAGACGATTCAACCCCATCGGTGATGGCTCAATTCCATCCCGCTGAGCAAATCGGCCCAATGCTCGGTTTCGCTCGCCATAGGACCCTAGGAGGCAGGTTTGCTTATCGGTGAATTCCCGGGTTTGCTCCACCGCAACCATGACTCCCGCTGCGTGCACTGATCCGGATGTTCGATCGACCCGTGGCGTCGTTTCGGGGTTCGAATGGGTGTCGATGATCGGGCGCAGCCTGGTGCGAATTCTCAACGTGGCAGGCGGGTGCGCGGTTCTGCCCATCGCCTCGATGGCTGCCGACAATACGGCGTCTGCTTTTGACGAAATGGTGCGTTCCACGCCGTGGCGGAGCCCTGCCGAGGCCTTGCGGGCATTCGTGGTGCCCGAAGGTTTCGAAGTGCAGTTGGTGGCTGCGGAACCCGAGATCGGCAAGCCGGTGAGCATGAGCTTCGATGTTTCCGGGCGTTTATGGATCGCAGAAACCCGGGCCTATCCCATCGAGACGTCCACCAACAAGGCGCCCAGCGATGTCATCCGCATTTTGTCGGATTTTGGGGCCGACGGTCGGTCGCGCGGAAATCGTGTGTTCGCTGAAGGACTGAGCATGCCTGACGCCGTGGCGCCCTATCGCAACGGGGCCGTTGTGTTCAGTATTCCCAATGTCGTCAGCCTTCAGGATACCGATGGTGATGGACGGGCTGACCGCCGTGACGTGCTCTACGGTCCCTTTGGTGTGACCGACACCCACAACCTCGCCAACAACTTCCGACGGGGCTTCGATGGTTGGTTTTATGGCGGTCAGGGCGTGGGCAATCAGACTCGGGTGAAGGGCACCGATGGCTACCTCTTGGAAATGCGGGGATCCACTTTCCGTTTCCGGGGCGACGGCGTCCGTATCGAGAAGGTGGGCGACGGGCAGGCCAATGTCTTTGGGCTCTGTTTTGATCCCATGGGGAACCTCTTCACCTCCGACTGCCATTCGATGCCCATTTATCAGGTCATCCATGGCGGGTTTTACCCCGTTTTCGGCAAACCGCACGATGGGTTGGGCTACGCGCCGCAAATGCTGTGGCACAACCATGGATCCACGGCCATTGCCGGCCTCAACCACTGCGATGAGCCGCTGTGGCCCGCGGAGTTTCAGGGCAATTTCCTGTTGGGCAATGTGGTGACCAGCCGGGTGAATCGCGATCGCATCGAAGATCGCGGTTCCACGCGCATCGCCCATGAAATGCCCGACCTGGTCAGCAGTTCCGATCCGTGGTTCAGGCCCGTGGATGTGCAGTTCGGACCCGATGGCGCGCTGTACATCGCCGATTTCTACAACCGGATCATCGCCCATGTGGAGGTGCCCCTGTCTCACCCAGGCCGTGATCGCAGCAGCGGCCGGATTTGGCGTGTGGTGCGCAAGGACAACAACGGTCGGCCGCTGGTACGGGTTCGCCCCGATTTCCAGGGGCTGGCTCCGGTGGAGCAAATGCAGCAACTGGCCGATCCCAGCTTCGCCCAGCGGTTGGCCGTGTTGAACCATTTCTGCGACCGCACGGATTGGGATGCCTCCATGGAAGTCGCCTTGCGCGCCGCACTGACCACTCGCTCGGCCTCGGTGTCGCTGCGAGTCGGGGCTCTCTGGATCTTGGAACGTCGGGGGCTGTTGAAGGGCCTCGAGTGGACGTCGTTGGTTCGTGATCCCGAGGCCTTGCTGCGACTCCACGCGGTGAGGATTTTGGTGGAGCGTCCGGTGTTGGCCGACGCGGAGCGGGCCGTCCTCGTAGCAGCCCTGCGGGATCCTTCGGCGCCGGTCGTGCGCGCGGCGGCCGATGGCTTGGCGCGTCATCCGCACTTTGACCACATCGCCCCGCTGGTGACGCTGAGGCCGGTGATTCCAACCAACGATACCCATCTGGTGTATCAAGTGCGCAAGGCGTTGCGGGATCAGTTGATGGACAGTGCGTCGTTCCAAAGATTTCGTGGGTCCTCCCAGCGGGACGACGTGGCGATGGAGACGGTCGCCGATGTGTGTTTGGCGATCCCGACGTCTGAATCCGCCGGGTTCTTGCTGGAATTCCTGAAGCGCCGACGCCCGTCGGAGGCCGGCTTCATGGAACAGCTCCGCCACAGCGCTCGTCATGGGGCAACGGCCGATTTGGAGGCGCTGGTGCGTGTGTTCCGGGCCGACGCATCCCTTGATCACGGCGTACAGCACGAGCTGTTCGTGGCCATGGAACAAGGGATGGCGCAACGCGGTTTGGCATTGGGGACCCAGATGCGGCAATGGGGGCGCGAGCGGGTTCAAGCCATCTTAGGCGACAGCCGATCCACTCCGACTCAAAATCTGTTCGCTGCCGAATGGTCGGGGCGACTAGGCATTCGTGAAGTGGCTCCCGCGCTCCGCCTCCGATCCGGCCCAACGGAAAAATCCGCGGACATGCGCGTGGCCAGTGTCCGGGCCTTGCTGGAAATGGCCGATCCAGAGGCTGAACCACTCGTGGAAGCCCTACTGCGCCAAGAATCCCTCACGCGAGATCAACGTGCGATGCTGGCACAGGCTGCGATCCGATTTCGATCTGCGACCGCCATTCCCATGCTCCTGAGAGTGTTGCGTGAGGTGGCCTCGGGAGCGGCGATTCCCATGGCGGCTGCCGTGTGCGGATCGGGGGAGGGGGCCGATGCGCTATTGCAGGCCATTGCGGACGGGCGGGCTTCGTCGTCGTTGTTGTCGGAGCGCTCGGTGCAGGAGCGAATCCTGTCCGTTCGCCCGCAGTTCAGAGATCGGTTGCCGCAAGGAAACGCCGCCGATCCGGACTCGAAGCGACGACTGGAACTGGTGGCCCATCGGCAAGCGGACTTCCGCAAATCCGCCCCCGACGCGAAGGCAGGCGCACGGTTGTTCCAAAGCCATTGCATGCCCTGTCATTCGATGGGCGGCCAAGGAGGCCAGGTGGGCCCGCAATTGGACGGAGTCGGGCATCGCGGGGTCGAGCGATTGTGTGAAGACGTGCTCGATCCCAACCGCAACGTGGACCGGATCTTCCGCTACAGCGTTGTGAGCCTGCAAAATGGCGACGTGCTCAATCTCTTGTTCCGCCGCGACGAGGGGGAACAGCGGGTTTACGTCAATGCCGGCGGGCAAGAGCAACGCATCGCCCGCAGCGACATCCGTGAAGTCCGTGAATCAGCGACCTCCCTCATGCCCGATAATTTCGCCGAAGCCCTGTCACCCAGCGACTTCAACCATCTGCTGAGGTTTTTGTTGATGCAACAAATCGAACGCCCTTGATTGCCATGGGTCATTCGGTCAGCGTCCGCTAGGAATTTTATTCATCTGCAGGCGGGCCAAGGGCCTTTGATTTGATCGGTCTTTTGTTCTCATTAATCCTGCGACCCAAGAGTCCGATTTCACGATGAGGTTGGGTCATTTTGCTGCAACTGAGCCATTTGCAATCGTGTCACCTAACCCGTCTGTCGATACGTTCCATCGAGAGGTTGACTCTCTCCTCAGGGTGGTTTTTGGGTGTGCTGTACTCCTCTGGTTGCCGAGCGTGTCTGGTCAAGCGGTAGCATCTTCGCTCTCAAGAGATACCCGTTCCGGATCCCCGGGTGCCCTCATCGCTTCAGGTCGTGCAAGCGGTGCTAAGCCCCTCGAACCCGAGCCCGGCGAGGTTCAAGGTGAAGAAGTAGAGGTTCAGTCCGGGGATACGGCCAGTGAGATCGTCGTAGTGCGATTGCCTGCGGAGGTTTCACTCGAACAGATGCTCGTGGCCCTTTTGCGACGGAATTCCGAAGTATTCGTAGACGGTAATGTCAATCGCCTGCCGGCCGGTACCGTGCTGAAAATCCCCGACCCACGCATGGCCGCGGCGATCCCGTTGGCCGAGGCACGAAGGATCATCATCGAGCAAAATCGAGAGTACGAAGCCTTCCGGACATTCCAGACTGAACGATTTCGAGCAACTTCAGACGACCGAAGCAACCGGGCAAAAGCCCTGAACCCATCCTTTCAGTTTGAAGCTGCTCGGCCACGGGGCGCTGGGGATGATCTGACATTCAAAGCACCCGGTGAGCTGACAGGTGGTGGAATTTCCGAGAAAGTGGTTGCTTCTGCGGTGGCGACCCCAGCGACTGCAATCGTTGTGTCCGCGCCTCCGGTGCTTGAATCATCGACGCCTCTGTCGCCTCAAACTCCCGCCTCCTCCCTCCTCGTTGCCGGTGACAGCTCACCGTCGACTGGATTCTTCAGCGTTTTGCAATGGGTGATCGGCTTTGCGGGTGTGGCTGTGGCGTGGAGGTGGTTCCGAGCATTTAGAAAAGCCCCGTCGACGAAGCTCTCCCTGCAGGTAAAAGATTCCAAAGAGCCGACGTCAAATTCGGAATCTCATCCCGATCCAGCATTGATCCCCGTTTCAGAGATTCCGACCTTGCCTCTCGAACGGACCATGCCCTTGGAAACGGCGCCTGATGAGTCGAAGGCGACGAGCGTTTTGCAGCGGGCATCCTGTTCGCCAAAACCTGTCGCGATCCCCAGTGGATCCCCACCCGTTGCAAATCCGCGGCGAAACCCGGTTTTGAAGCCCGTTGACGCTACGGCCTCCAGTCTTCCAGAACCAGGTCGACGACAACGGCTCGAAGAAGAGGCCGAAATGGCACGGTTAATGGCGATTTTAAGCAAGGAAATTGCCTATCGAAACGGCTGTGAGCAAGCTCTTGAGAGCCGCATGAGCCGTCTGTCAGGTCTTATCGAAGAGGACCAGCGCCTGAACCGGAAAGAGGGACTCGCCTCGCGGTCTTATCGTTGGCTCTTGATGGCGCTGGCTGAGCCGGGAATCAAGGAAAACGACCCTCAGCGAGACCTTAAGCTGCGGTTACTCATCGAGATTCGAGACTTCAACCGGGTCATCCAGGGCCAAATCGTTACCATCACTGAGCAACCGTGATCGCCCGATTTGGTTTGCGGTCCCTATGTTACCATCTCGTTCGGGCCTACCCGGTCGCCTGAACCCCAAGGCCGCAGCCGGATGCGGCCATCCGTTTTTGGCTCAATTCAGGTGCTGTTTCTGATGCGAACGGGCAACCAGCATATTTTTGACAGGCTTTGAAAGAATTTCTTAAGGCGGCGCTATTGTGGACGCATTCGTAGATGAGCACTTGGGCTCATTGAAAAAAACAACCAGCAACCCGCGTCTCATGGCAGAAACCATTTTTGTCGGCATTGACCTTGGAACCAGTCGCACATCCATAACCGCGTCCAATGGCTTTCGAAAGACCGTTTGGTCGTATGTGGGCTACCCTAAAGACCATGTCGCATTGAAGCGATTGGGAGGTCGGGAAATTATCTATGGGCAGGAAGCACTGGAAAACCGGATGTCGGTCCATCTGTATCGGCCACTTGCTGGAGCCTCGGTCAAGCAGCAGGGCGTCGTGGATCCTGAGCCTGTGAAGAAGGCGATTCGCGACCTGCTGGAATACGTGGTGCGCGAAATCAATGCTCCGGCTGACGCGGTGATTTATGCGGTGATCGGAGCTCCGGCCCAAGCTAGCGTGGCGGGCAAGGCCACTATCCTGGAAGCGGCCGCCAACTGCATCGATTCGGTGATCGTGTGCTCGGAGCCTTTCGCGGTGGCCTACGGCTTGGATTTCTTGGATGACACGCTGGTTATCGACATCGGGGCGGGCACGACCGACCTCTGCCGCGTGCACGGGTCAATGCCTTCTTCTGAGGATCAGCGTACCCATTACGTGGCCGGTGACTCCATTGATCAGTCTCTTTCCAAACTCATTCAGGAAAAATATCCTGAAGTTCAGTTCTCCATCAACATGGTGCGTGCCATCAAGGAACGGCACGCTTCGGTCAGCCCCAAGATGGATGAGGTGGAAGAGATCCTGCCCGTGGGAGGCAAGCCTAAGACCTTCAATCTCACCGAACAGGTGTATTCCGCCTGCTACACCATCGTACCGCCGACGGTTCAGGCACTGCAGGACCTCATTGCAACCTACGATCCCGAGTTCCAGTCCAAGATGCGCAACAACATCCTGCTGGGTGGTGGCGGCAGCCAGATTCGGGGACTTGGAAGAGCCATTGAGAAGGGGCTGAGCGAGTATGGCGGTGGCAAAGTGACCTTGGTTGAAGAGCCTCAATTTGCAGGTTCCAATGGTGCCTTGAAGATCGCTTTGGACATGCCGACGGAATTCTGGTCCGAGTTCCGGACCAACCGAGAGCTGGCCACGCAAGGGATGAGCGGGCTGGTTTCCTGATTCTGGCGACGAGGAAATCCCTCGTTGAGATCAGTTTTGGGACATTTGGGCACCACGGAGACATCCTTGGCGTTATCCTATGGGTGGCACCCAACATCATCGGCTGCAAACAGCCCGTCCCAGCATGCAGTTGAGGGCGGCGCTGATCCGGCGGATGGTGTGGAGCGGCTATCGGCCGGAAACAGACGGCTCCAGCACCTTCGACCTGCTGGTTTGGCTTTGGAAACACGGCAGCTCGAGGTTGCGCGTCCTGATCCTTCGATCTTTGGCGCAGACTCTGGAGAGACGCCGGCGCAAACGCCCCGTGTTGCGGCCGCCATCAGCACTGCCTCCGGACTCGTCGATGACCGCCTGGCTCAAAGCTCATGGGCATGGGAGCGTCGACCTACCAGCACCGCCGCGCCGGCGACCAGACCCTGGGGAAATCTCTTTGCGCTGGCTCCGGCGGTCGATCCATAGGCGCTATCGTCGAAAACCGCCAATGATGGCCGCCGTAGCGGATCCAGTCGTGGAAGCTTGGAAGACTCGTCATGAATCTGGGGCTCCGCGCATGGTGAGACCTTCCGGACCTCTCTTGATGCCGAGGACTCGTCGACGGAAGAATCCGCGGCGCGTCTTCCGGGATGAACTAGAGTCAGAATTGCCCGAACTGCCTCTGCGGCTCGATTTAGTGTCGAGACAGCAACTTGGAGAGGTGCTTCCAAAGAGTGCGCCTCAAGTGAGAGAGACCACTGCCGGGGCAGATCGATCACGGCGAACCTTATCCCGCCAGTCCGGCCCGTTGCGGATCCTTTTATTTAGCGTGCGGGCACTGCGTCGCACCTTGCGCATGGCGATCCGCCTCCGCAAAGCTCCCACTGTGGTGGAGGTGCCCCAGGCTCCACGCACCTTGGAGGATGCGGACCTGGAGACCAGTTTGCAGAAGGTGCTTGAGCGGCTGTTTGACGGACGATTCAAAGACGTCCACCACAGCCGTGATCTGCTTCGGGGGGTCCGCCAGTTGCTGGAGGCTGATACGGACCGGCCGTTGGAGAAGGACCTTGCCCTCAAAGACGAACAGATCCAGATGCTCGAGCAGAAGATTCGGCGTCTCGCGGCTCTGTTGAAGGAGAACGAACGCCAGCGCGAGCTCATGCGCGCTGCAGCGCAGGTGAAGTTCCAGTTCGTCTCCGGAATGGGCGCTATGACCCCCGGGGTCAAATCTGGGGATCCGAAGCGGAAGGTCAAACTCGACCTCATGCGAGAGATTCGAGCTTTAAACCGCGAGATTCGTGGCGAGGTGAAGGCTTTGGTCCGCTCACCAGCACCCCAAGCGCCTTTTCACAATGAGGGGGACGTCTTTGAACACTGACCCTCACCATTCAAACCGCTGGTACATCCGAACATTGTGGAGCCTCCATCGGCTGAATCGATCGATGAAGTTGCGGAGCCGGCAAGCAACGCATCGCCACCCTTGAACCACCCTTGAAAGCAAATCCAAATCCAGGATTCAGGCTAAGCTGGAACAATTTCATGCGGTGGAACGCGCTCGATGCGACCTCATTTGACCCCCTACTGCATCGTTCCACTTTTGAGCGGAATCATAAACCATTTGAAGCTAAGGACTCAAAGTGGTAGCAAACTCCCAGTGGTTTTTGAGTCCGCCTCCGGTAAGCGCGCTTTCACGCATTTTCCGTCCATTTTGTGTCCAGATTCTTGGGGTTTCAATCGGAACATCCGGATCCTGTTGTGTATGCATCCTGTGACCCAATCGACCACCCGTTTTGTGCTGAAGACCCTGATTGCGTGTTGGTGTCTGGCTTTATGGGACAACTTGTTGCTGGGTTCACCGTTCCATTCAGAGGGGCTGACCAATACTGCCACTGTTCCCATCCGGGTGACGGTTCAGGAGGGAGAAAATGCTTACCGTATTGCTCGGCGTTACAAACCGGATTCGGTCACCATGGATC
>CAMATE010000057.1 GCA_945861075.1 Akkermansia muciniphila | reverse complement strand
TCTGCGGCTGGGGAATTCTGGGTTGGGCAAGGCGGTGAGCGGCGGGGCAGACCCTCTGCGGTCTGTTCCGCCCGAACCAACGCAGTCCAAGCCGGAAAGACCCGCCGCCCGGAGGGTTTGGGAGGGAAGGGCCCGTTGGCGGCGTTGCTTGTCGGTCACAGACCGCTGCGGGTCTGCTCCCTCCTCGCGCCTTGCCAATCGAACCCTTCCCTCCCAAACAGAACCCCTCCCCATTTTCAGACAGGCTCTTTGAAAGCGAACAAACCCATCCCATCGCGCACCGCGCGAAACCCCAACCTCCCCCGAGCTTCCCCAGCGAACGGAGGCTCGGTCTCGCGGAGCACACCCACCCAAGATCCGGGATTTGACATTCCCTGCTCGGTACCGGTCGTATTGCAATCACCTGTGGGATCGGGCGCGCCCGACTCAGACAACAAAACCCTTCCAGGCAAAATGAACCCGCACGAAGACCTCCTTTGGGCCCGGTTGTTGGCCTTCAACTTCGACAACACCGGCGATGCGCTGACCTTCACACAACGACTGGCCCGCGAGAACGGCTGGACCATCGGATTCGCCCGACGCGTCGTTGAAGAATACCGCTGCTTCCTCTACCTCGCCCTACGGGCCGGACACTCGGTCACCCCATCCGATGAGGTCGACCAGGCCTGGCACCTGCATCTGGTCTACAGCCGCTCTTACTGGGACGAACTGTGCGATCAGGTCCTGCAACATCGCTTGCACCATGGCCCCACCCGCGGCGGCCAATCTGAAGACGACCGATTCCTGGATGCCTACGAGGCCACCCGCGCCAGCTACCGGCGGTGCTTCGGATCGGAACCCCCGGCCGACATCTGGCCTGAGCCCGAAGTGCGCTTCGCCCCTCAGGCGCGCTGGCAAAGGGTGGATCTGGCCTCCCACTGGTGCCTGCCCAAGCTTGCCCTGCGACGGACGGGCATTGGCCTGCTGGGGATCCTCGGGCTCTCCGGTGCGGCGATCGGCTGCTCCAGTGTCAACGGCGAGGAACTGATCGGCAACGGCCTGTTCATCATGGCCGCCTTCGTCGTGGCGGCCACCGGGTTAGGTTGGCTCATCGTGCGCACCGCACGCAGCGGTGGCTTCGGCAGCGGTCCGGCCTCGAAGCGCGGTTCTTCCGGTTGCGGAGACGGAGGCATCGGAGGCGGCTGCGCGGCCGACTCGGGCGGCGGCCACCACGGCCATTCGGACGGATCCTCGGGCGGCGGTTCTTCCGGTTGCGGATCCTCAGGGTGTGGGTCTTCGGGCTGCGGTGGTGGCGGAGGGTGCGGCAGCAATTAAAACCGGCTTGTTCCAGGACACGTTTCTCACCGATGCCCTCCGAATCTCCAGACGAGCAACGCTTGCGCGAACTCGGCTACCGCCAAGAACTGGCCCGCCGGATGAGCGGCTTTTCCAACTTCGCCCTCTCGCTGGCCATCATTTGCATCCTCTCCGGCGGCATCACCTCATTCCATGTCGGCTTCAACAGTGTCGGAGGTGCCAGCCTTGGAATCGGATGGCCGCTGGTCAGCCTCTTCTCCCTGTGCGTGGCGGCCACCATGGCCCAGGTGGCCAGCGCCTTCCCGACGGCCGGCGGCTTGTACCACTGGGGCAGCCTGTTGGGCGGACGCGCCTGCGGCTGGGTGACCGCCTGGTTCAACCTCGCCGGGCTCATCACCGTGCTGGCGGCGATCAACACCGGCACCTACGACTTCGCCACCGCAGCCTTCGGATGGACTCCGGCCGCGGAATCCGCTGGAACCGTCCGCGTCATCGCCGTGTCGGTGATGACCTTGTCCCAAGCCCTGCTCAACCATTACGGCAATCGATGGGTCATCCGTCTAACCGACTTCAGTGGCTGGCTCATTCTGGGAATCGCTTCGGTCATGACGGTCGCCCTGCTGGTGAGCACACCGCACTGGGACTGGTCGCGCTTGTGGACCTTCACCAATTTCAGCGGCTTGCCGGAAAGTTCGCCGGTTTTCCCTAAACAAGATTCCCTCCCCTGGCTCTTCTGCCTCGGATTCTTGTTACCCGCCTACACTCTCACGGGCTTCGATGCCTCGGCCCACACCTCGGAGGAAACGCTGGAGGCCACCCGCAACGTGCCCAAGGGCATCGTGCGTTCCGTGGCCGTGTCGGCTGGTTTCGGCTGGGTGATGATCGTGGCCCTGCTGCTGGCCATGCCAGACCTCAAGGCCGGTGCTGCCAAGGGATTCGAAATCGTCCCCTGGATCCTGCGGTCCGCACTCGGAGAACGGTTTGCCCAATCCCTTCTGGGCGGCGTGGTGATGGCCCAGTACCTCTGCGGACTGGCCGCACTGACCTCGGCCTCGCGCATGACCTACGCCTTTGCCCGCGACAACGGCCTGCCGGGTTCACGCTGGCTCAAGACGGTCCATTCCGGCACGCAGTCTCCGTCGGCCGCCGTCTGGACCAGCGCGCTGGCCTCGGTGGCTCTGGTGATTTTGCTGCGCTATGAAACCATCGCGGCGGTGTGCGCGGTGTTCCTCTACCTGAGCTACGTGCTGCCGGTCGCCGCCGGGGCGTGGGCTCACGGTCGCTCTTGGACCCACTTCGGCCCGTACCAACTGGGACGTGCCTTCAAACCACTGGCCGCTGTGGCCTGCGTTGGAGGGCTCTTCCTGCTGGTCATCGGTGTGCAACCGCCCAACCAACAAGCGCTGCCCATCTTGCTGGGAAGCGCAGGAGTATTGCTGGTGACTTGGTTTGGCTTCGAAAAGCGACGATTCAAGGGACCGCCCGGCGGACGTCTCCAATAAGACTCACTCGCCACTTCAACGAGGGAGCCAAGAGTTCTTCACTGTTTCTTGGCTTGGTCAAAGGCATCGGCCAAGGCGTTCCAACCACCCGCATTGGGATCGATCAAAGGCCGCGGAGTTGGGCGCATAGCCTGACGATCGGGCGGACGACCCGGCGGACGACCTCCGCTGGCCTGAGGGGATCGCGGCGCGTTGGGAGCCGTGCGCTGCTCGCGCTGAACGCCGATTTGCGGATTAGCCTTCATGGAGAGGGCGATGCGTTTGCGGGCCAGGTCCACCTCGGTCACGGTCACACGGACCTTCTGACCTACCTTCACGACCTCGGCCGGATCCTTCACAAAGCGATCAGCCAGCTGACTGACATGCACCAAGCCATCCTGGTGCACACCGATATCCACAAAGGCTCCGAAGGCGGTGACGTTGGTCACGATGCCCGGCAGTTTCATGCCCGGTTGGAGGTGTTCGAGTTTTTCGACCCCTTCCTGGAAAGCGAAGACCTCGAAGCGTTGGCGCGGATCCCGTCCGGGCTTGGCCAACTCGTCGAGGATGTCCTTGAGGGTCGGCAAGCCCACCTCGTTGGTGACGTACTTTTCCGGACGGATCTTGCCGCGAAGCCCACCGTCACGGACGAGATCGCTCACGGCGCACCCGAGATCACTGGCCATGGCATCGACCAATTCGTAGCGCTCCGGATGAACCGCGCTGGAATCCAGAGGGTTCCCGGCCTCATGGATTCGGAGGAATCCGGCGCATTGCTCGAAGGCCTTCGGACCCAGTCGGGACACTTTCAGCAATTCCTTGCGCGAGCGGAATGGCCCGTGTTCGTTGCGGTGGCTGACGATGTTGGCGGCCAGCGACGGGCCCAGGCCCGACACATAACTGAGCAATTGCTTGCTGGCAGTGTTGAGCTCCACGCCCACGCGGTTCACGCACGAGACGACCACGTCATCCAGACCGCGCTGAAGGGCATTGGGATCCACATCGTGCTGGTACTGACCCACACCGATGGACTTCGGATCGAGCTTCACCAGTTCAGCCAGCGGATCCATCAGCCGACGCCCGATGCTCACCGAACCCCGGACCGTGACATCTTCGCTGGGAAACTCCTCACGGGCGACCTCGCTGGCCGAGTAAATCGAGGCGCCGCTCTCGTTGACCAACACCACAGGAATGCTCGGCGGCAAGTGCAAGGAGCGGATGAACTGCTCGGTCTCGCGGCTGGCCGTGCCGTTGCCAATGGCGATGGCCTCGATCGCAAAGCGCGTGACGAAATCGCGAACCTTCTCTCCCGCTTGGGCCACCTGATGGGTTCCGCCGGCGGTGGCATAAATGACGTCGTGGTGCAGCAGCTTGCCCTGTCGATCCAACACCACCGTCTTGCAACCCGTCCGGAATCCAGGGTCGAGAGCCAACACGTTCTTCTGACCCAACGCCGGTGCCAAAAGCAGTTCGCGGAGGTTCTCGGAAAAGACACGAATGGCCTCTTGGTCGGCCCGCTTCTTGGACTCGATGCGCACTTCGGCCTCGATGGCAAAACCCACGAGTCGCTTGAAACTGTCCACGGCTGCCAAACGCACCTGCTCGGCTCCCGGTGTTTCCCGGGCCTGCACGAAGAGTCCCTCGAGGATGGCGATGGCCGATTCTTCGAGCGGTGTGATGCGTACCAGCAACACCCCTTCCTCCTCGCCCCGACGCATGGCCAGCATCCGGTGACTCGGGATCTTGGAGACGGGTTCGGTCCAGTCGAAGTAGTCCTTGAATTTGGCGCCTTCGGCCTCCTTGCCCATCATGACCTTCGAACGGACCTGGGCGGATTCCCAATACAGTTCCCGGAGGCGTGACCGCGTGGCGGCATCTTCACTGAAACGTTCGGCGAGAATATCCCGAGCGCCGGCCAAGGCCGCAGCCACGTCAGGCACTGATTTCTCGAGACTCACAAACGCAGCAGCAACAGCGAGTGGATCAATCGTGGCCTGTTCGTTGAAAAGCAGGTCGGCCAGCGGTTCCAAGCCGGCTTCTTTGGCGATAGTGGCCCGGGTTCGGCGCTTCGGACGAAACGGAGCGTACAAGTCTTCCAGGGCGGAGAGGGTATCGGCTCCTTCCACGGCGACCTTCAGGACGTCGCTCAGCAATTGCCGCTCGGAGAGCGATTTGAGGATGGCCTCACGGCGCTGTTCCAATTCCGTCAGCTGGGCCAATCGGTCCCGAATGGATGTGATCGCCACTTCGTCCAGGCTTCCGGTCACTTCCTTTCGATATCGGGCGATGAAAGGCACGGTCGCACTCTCACCCAACAAGCGGGCGGTGGCCGAGACCTTGGTGGCCGGGAGGTTCAACTCGGCAGCGATGCGGGCGATGAATCGATCAAGCATGACGTCAACGGGGGGCGCTGTTTAGAGCCTCCCCCCGTTTCAGGAAAGCTCCGTGTTCTCGGAATTTCGTGATTCCTTCATTTTCCGTTGTTGGTCTCCTCTTCGACATGACTGGTCTGCGGAAACCCTTGGGGCGATGTGCGAAGTTTGCAGCCATCGTTGTTCTGGCTGCATTGGGCGCTCTGCCGTTGCCCGCCCTCGAACGGGAACGACTCTTCGGGCCCGAGATCAAGACCGGCGACTACAAGCATCCGGCCAGCTTCACCGAACTGAGCAACGGCGACCTGTACACGGTCTTCTTCAGCGGCCGAGGTGAATACAAAGACAACCAGGCGGCTGTCTTCGGTTCACGATTGAAGGCAGGCACACGCCGATGGTCGAAACCCGTTTCCATCGCCAGCAACCCGTTCCACGCGCTGGGCAATGCCGTGATCTGGGAGGCTCCGGACCACGTGGTCTGGCTCTTCTATGTCACCCGCTACGGCGAGCTTTGGAGCGACTCGCGCATCACGGCCAAGGTCTCGCGCGATGAGGCCAAGACCTGGTCCGAGCCCTTTCAGATAACCTTCGAAGCGGGCACCATGGTTCGCAACCGGCCCGTCGTCTTGGACGGCGGCCAATGGTTGCTGCCGGTGTATCACGAGATCGGCACCGACCCGGAACTCGATGACCCCCGCAACCGCTCCTTCTTCCTGCGCTACGATCCGGCCAGAAAGACTTGGACCGAAAGCAATCGCATCGGTTCCCGTCTGGGCAATATCCAGCCCGCACCGGCGGTCATCGACGGCGATCATTTGGTGGCATTTTGTCGCCGCGGTGGGAATTACGACGGGCGGCCCGATGGCTGGATGGTGCGCACGGAGTCACGAGATGGCGGACGCACCTGGAGCGAGGGTGCCGACAGCTCGCTGCCCAATCCCAACTCAGCCGTGGATTTCTTGAGACTGAAGTCCGGACATCACCTGCTGGTCTACAACCACAGCTTCACGAACCGAACCCCTCTGACGGCCGCCTTGTCAGTGGATGGCGCGAAGACTTTTTCCCGACGCCTCGACTTGGAAACCAATCCGAAGGGCGATTTTGGCTATCCCACTGCCCTTCAGGCGCGGGATGGAAAAATCCATGTGCTCTACACCAGCGACGAGCGAACGGTGGTGCGCCACATCGTGTTGACGGAGGCTGATTTGAATTCGGGCGAATCCACCCGCTAAAGGGGGGTAGGCTCTAAGACCCTTCACGGCCATGGGACAGGCTCCCCGGTCGCCTGCGATGGGAGCGGCGATAGCGACGATAGCGCAATGATTCCGGCATGAGCCAAATCTGGCCTTTCCGCAGTGCGCACTACCTTAGTCAAGGCTTCCGAGGCCTCCGGATTTCGGATGCGCTCGATGGCCCAACCCAGCACGGCCCGGGTCGACGGCGGTGTGGATGCCTCGTCGTGAAGCTGAACCAACTGCTCGACCGTGGATGAGCGAGCCCCGCGGGCCAGGGTTTCCACGACAGCCTCGATGAGGTCGAGGTCTTGGGTTTGCCCAAGGCTCATCGCCAGAGCCGCCATGTCGTCTTCGGTGGAGAATATTTTGAAAGCCTCTCGGAGGGCGTCCGATTCTTCAGGAGATCTCCGATCGAGACTGGCTCGAGTCACGGCTTGGATTAGGGCGTCAACGGCGGCCTGTCCGCCCGAGGCGGCGATACGGTCGGCCCAATGGCCTTGTTCCTCGGGCGTGGAAGCCGCTTCGAGGCCCTGGACCAGAGATGGCAAATCCTGCAGTGCCGAATCCTGTAATGGTAGATCCTGGGATTCCGGATCCATGACTGACCCGGCGGGCGGAGGCCCAGAAATCGGAACGGGCCTCCGGCGGAAGATATGGCTCCGGCCATGCGCATCGGACCCCTGAGTTGCAGGAGCCGATGCGGTGGCCGAATCGAGGGGATCGCTTGCGATTGCACCCGCCGAACTCACCTCATCGACCCATTCAGACCCCTCCTTCGGATCCGACCGATCGGACCCAGCCAGAGGACCCCAACCATAGCGCAACCCGAGGTTCAGTCCCACGATGAGACCTAGCAGAATAAGAATAGTTTTGGTGGAGCTCATGGTGTTTGCGGCTCAGCGGTCGGCGTGACACTGAGAATTACTGGGTGATCTGGAGTCCGTAGGCGCCCGTCTCGGTGCCGGAGGAGCCTCGAACACCGAGGTAGTAGGTCCCCGCCGACAATTTGCGGCGGATGCGGAAGTTGGAGCCGACACCCAGGTCGTCGTCCTCGGCCACCGTCTGGCCAACGGCATCCCACAAAGTTCCCCGGGTATCCAGCGATCCCGTGCTGGTCAGCGATACGGTGGCGGCCTGGGATAAAACGAATCGGAAGACGTCTTGATCCTGAGCGACGTCGAGTCGGGCCGGGGTGGTCGAAGGCACCGCCACGCGCGTGGCCGTCGCCAGGGTGTTCCCCACGTCATCGGTGGGAGAGGTGCCGATGCCGACGATGACGAAGTCATACGGAGACTCGTCGGCATCATTGTTGGAGAGGCTGACCGAGGCCTGGTGTCGCCCTACCGTCGTCGGGTCGTAAGTGATCTGAAATGCAGCCGAGCGACCTGGGGCCACCGTGGAGGGCACCTGGGTGGTGACCCGAAATTGAGCCGCGCCCGAACCACTCAGGCGCACGGTCCCCAGGGTGAGCGTCGCCTTGCCGGTGTTGCGAACGGAGAAGGAGGTTGAGCGGGAGCCGTTACTCAGATCGACCTCCCCGAAGTCCGTGCCATCCGCAGTTTTGGCGATCAATGCCCCATCGGTGATAGGTGTTGAATCCAAACCCAGCAACCCGATCTCCGGAGCGCCCGTCACCATCGGTGCGGCTGTCCATTTGGCCAAGACCGTGTAGGAGCCTTTCGATGAACCCGTGCCCGTCACCTTCAGGTAGTAGGTGCCCGCAGCGACATTCGTCATGATGAGGAAATTCGAAGCTCCGGCGCCGTTGTTGTCTTGGGCGAGGATTTTTCCGGAGGTGCTGACCAAGGTGCCTTGGACATCGTTGGTGCCCGAACTGCTCAGATTCACCGTGCCGGAACCGCTCGCTTCGAGTCGGAACCAATCCTGATCGGTGGTGGTTTCCAAAATGCCGCGCGTGGGTGCATTCCATGCGACTGCAGTCGCCTTGGCAGCGGTGTTGCCATGATCATCGGTGGCCACCGAGATCGAGGTGCCGATTTGCTGCTGGATCCACGACCGGTAGTTGATCGTGTTGCCGTAAATGCCCGGGGTGCCATCGCGACCACAACCGTCTCCAAAACTCACCGTGCCGGCGTGTCGCCAACCGCCCCGACCATCGGAGACCACCAGCGGCCCACCACTGTCACCCTGGCACGTGTCGCGGCCGCCACCCGGAACACCCGCCGCGAGGTGGACTTCCGACAAACCGGGGTAAACCTCGGAAGCCTCGGTCAGGCTGACGAGGTTCATATCCACCTCCAACAAGATCGGCGACTGCCGGCCGCCCTCCGAGGTGGTGCCCCAGCCCATGCCCTTCACCGGGGTTCCGGGTGCGACTTGGCTGACGGCGTCCACCAGCGACAGTACCGGCACTCCGGTGAGCGGCTGGGAGAGCTTGAGCAAGGCAACGTCGTTGACCAAGGCACCCTTCACCGTGCTGAAGCGGGGGTGGATGACAATCTGGGAAACCGAGACCCGGGTGCCATCGGTGGACGACCGCAAGTCATAGCCACCCACCAGCACATCGAGCGCGGAGGCCGACATATCTTCGACGCAATGTGCCGCCGACAACACCCATTGGGGATGAATGAGCGCACCGCCGCAAAATTGTCCTTTCACCGGGGTCTGCCCTCGCAGGATCAGGGCCGTCATCCAGGGATACGCGTCTTTGGGTGCCGGGCGGCCACCGACAATTTTTGGTAGCGGCGAGGTCGTTGAAGAGGCAGCCATGAGGCGGCCACCCACCGGAGTTGCGTTACCCGCCATGAAGGCCAAGCCGAGGATAGTCAGGCTAAGGCTAAAGCGGAGGCGGGGTGTGGAAGTGAGGAGTCTTTGAACGAGACCTTGGAGTTTCATAACGCTCCCAGCATCGGATCCCGCTGTTACCGGCTGATGACGCTCGAACTGTTTTATCGGACCGGGTTTTTCCTTTCGATGCGTTGGCCTTCAAACCGTTGGATTTCGAAACGTCAGCCCTCAAAACGATATCCCACCTGAGGCACGGTCTGGATGAGGGTCGGGCGATTGGAATTTTCTTCGATCTTGGAACGCAACGTGGTGACGGCGCGATCGACGCTGCGGTCGGTGACGGCCGCCGAGTCTCCCCAAACGGCATCGAGAATCTGCTCGCGCGTGAGCGCCCGGCCGGACTTGCGGGTGAAGAATTCGAGCAATCCGTATTCCTTCGGTGTCAATTCGATCTCCACACCCTTTCGGCTCACCCGCCGGGCACCGCGATCCACCTCCAGCGAACCGATGCGAACCACATCAGGGGTGACCCGGCGATGGCGGCGCAACAAGGCGGCGATCCGCGCCATCAATTCACCGATTCCAAAGGGCTTGGTGACGTAGTCGTCGGCCCCGAGATTCAAGCCCCGGACCACTTGGGCTTCTTCACCCAAAGCCGTCAGCATGACCACGGGTATCTCGAGCCCGTCGGCACGGATCCGGCGACAAACCTCATGACCCGACAAACCCGGCAGCATGAGATCCAGCAGCACCAAATCGGGCCGCAAAGTCCGCGCCAATTCCAACCCTTGGTGACCATCGCCCGCCGAGCGCACCTCATAGCCCGCGCGTTGAAGATTGTCGCGCAGGCCGAAGAGGATCGCGGCGTCATCCTCGATCACCAGAATGAGTTCAGGTTTCATGGGAATGTTCGGAGTCATCGGAGACGTCGGATTCATCGGAGGTAGCCGGAACATGGATGGCGAAGCGACTGCCCTCGCCCGGCGTCGTCTCCACCTCCACCCGGCCGCCGTGCGCCTCGACGATGGACTTCACGATATGGAGACCCAGACCAGCACCGGTGACAGGACTCCCAGGCCCTTCAGCGCGGTAGAATTTCTCAAAGATGCGGGACCGCTGCCGGGGGTCGAAGCCCCGGCCATTGTCAGTGACCGCAAAGCAGACCGTGGAGCCGCATTGGGAAACGGTGAGCAGGATGCGCTTGTCGGCCCCGGTGTATTTGTGGGCGTTTTCCAGCAGGTTCAACAGAGCGGTGGTGAGCGACGGAGCATCGGCCCGGATCAGGGGTAGCTGACGAGCGATCTCGGTGCGGAAGTCGCAGCCCGGAGCCGCGAATCGGGACTCGACACTGCGCACCGCGGCCTCGACCACGGTTTCCGGAGCCGTGGGCTGGAAATCATAATTCATCCCACCGCGTTCCAGTCGGGCGAAAGTGAGGTAGTCATCAACCAAGCGGCCCAGCCGAAGCGTCTCCCGGGAGACGACTTCCAAATAGGCCCGGGTTCGATCGGGTTGCGGATCCGGGTCGGCCACCAGCGTATCGATGAGCATCCGGATGGATGTCATGGGGGTGCGCAGTTCGTGGGAGACGGTGGTCAGGAAGTCATGGCGAACCTCGGTCAGGCGGACACGTTGGAGGAAACGGCGTACCGCCAGGAAGGTCAGGACCGCTCCGAGGAACACCGCGCTGGCCACCGAGGCCATTTGGAGTGCGGCTTGCCTGCGGGCCGATCCAGCCAGTTCGGCCGTCGCCACCGAGGTGTCGAGCCGCAACACCCAACCGGGTAAGGCCACGCCCATGGATGATTGCAGACTCCCCACTCCGGAAACCGAATCGCCCTGAGGTACCAATTGCGCCCGGTATCCTTGCGGCCCGAGGGAACGATTCACCTGAGCCTCCAATTCTCGATGGAGGCGCTCCAATTGGTACAGCCAGATCACACCGCCACCGGGTGCGGGCAAGAGCCAAACCTCTTGGCCGGGACCGTCGCCAGAAAGATGCACCGTCTTTGCAGTGGGCTGGTCTCGCACGGGCCTGCCTACCAATTCCTGAACAACCGCCAATCCGAGCACCTCAGCCAATTCGGTAGGCAAGGTGGCGCGGGCCCCGAGTCGTTGGATTTCGCGCCACAGGAACAATCGCTGACTGGCGGGCATGAGAGGGGCCGTGTGTCGGGTGACTCGACCAACCAGCGACTCGAGCGTGGGCTCAAAGCGCACATCCTCCCGCGAGAGTTGCTGAAGTGCCGCCAACTCCAGGGATGGAAGATACAAGCGGCCGGAAGGAGATCGGCTTCCTTCGAGTTTCTGTTCGACCAGTTGGGCCACCAACCCCAGGTAAGCATCGCCCATCGACTGCGTGAGCAGGCGTTGGTGGAACGCCCCCACCAAGGCCTCTCCCCGGACGTCGGCCTCCGGCGGATCCATCACTCCGACGGCGGGCGCGGGATACAATGGGGTCCCGTCAGCGGCCAAGACCAACAAACCGTCTGGAAACCCCTCTCGGGGTTGCCCGTCCCCGACATCACCGAGGAGATCCCGAAACAACACTCCCGCCTCTGAAACCCGGGACGGAGTCGGGTTGCCGGCACGGGCCGCGCGCGCCTTCAAGTCGGCATTCAGCGTCCGGATGGCTTCCTCGAGCCGGAACTGGTGCAAGGCCTGCAATTCTTGAGTCCAATCCCGACGGTCTCGATCGAGGGTACGGACCGTGGTCCAGATCCAGGCCACCGCCGGAAGAGCGACAGCCAACCCGATGGCCATCAACGAAACGAACAGTTCGCCACGGGGCTTGAGGCGGAGACCGAAGGCGGATGGAAACAATCGGCGCAACACGAGGTCAGGATTCCAGCGGACGGGTGTTCACAATTCGTAGGGCTTGAGCAACTGGCGCGCCCTCAGGAGATCTCCCGCACCCAGAGTGGTTTGGACGGCCGCCCAATCTTCCGCCCAGCGCAGGAGTCGCTGGGTACCCAAGGCGTTTTGGCCCGATGTCTTGGGGCTCGAAGATTTTGGATCCACGGGTTTGCGCAACCGACCTTCAATCTCGCGAATGCGTTCGATGGCCGTCGACACCAAGGCCTGCGGATCGCCCGAGACATCCGTCGACTCGATGGTTTGAAGGGCGTCATTGACCCCGGTGAGAACCGCCACCAGTTCGGGCTGAATTTCTTCCGGAAAATCGGCCAGCCCAGGCACATGCAAGGTGAAGGCACCAAAGGCGCGATTGAGCGTTCGGGACGACTGCAGCCAAATCGAACGGGCCTCTCGAAAACGCCCATCCGACGCCCTCAATGCCACGGCTGCCGTCGATTCCTGGACCAGTTTCAAGTAGCCTGCAGTGAGTGAGTCTCGACCTGTTCGAACGACCGGATCGGCCCACCGGGCGGCTCGACCTGCTTGCCTGCGGATTTCCGCTGCATCTTGCGCAACCAAGGCTTTGGCGAGCCGATCACGGCACTCGGCCACGGCGGCATTGGCGTCATCCGGGGCGAAGAGCGAAGCCCGGTCGAGCATCCAAGACCGGCCGGGGCTTTGCATCCATCCGTTGCGGATTCCCGAGGTTCTGGAACTCACCAAGGACGCCTCGAGCGACTCCATCGCCTGAAGCGTGCGATCGACCGATTGCAAGTCTTGGCCCGAGAGCTGTCGGCGCATCATGCGCAAGGCGCCCAGCATTTCACGGACGACCTCAGTTGCGCTGGATATCTCCGAATGCGCCAGAGCCCCATCGAGCACCAGTGCCAAGTCACCCAAGAACAGGCGCTCATCCTGAAACCAGCTTCGGTCGGACGGATTCGACTCCGGCGACAAGAGCAGGAGGTTGTGGGAGGCTTTCTGGGAAAAGGGTTCGGTGTCCGGAAACTCCCGCAGCAGCTTGAGAAAGAGATTCACCGCCGGAATCAGGTTGCCCTTCATCGTGTAGCAAATGCCCAGACGGTGCATCGCCTCCACCCGGATCCGGTCTGGAACATTGGGTTGTTCGAGCAATTGCTCGTGAATGCGGATGGCGCCGTTGTAATGGCCCAGCACCTCTTCCCGCCACGCACCCTCTTCCAGAGACAGTTGCATCGGCAGCGGCGGCCCAGCCTGGAGCGAGCAAACAACTGCCCACCCAAGCAGGATCCATCCGAAAATCAGACGATGGCCACACCCGTTCTTCATTCGACTGAGGAATCACTGCCACGGTCCTGTTACCGGGCTATGACGGACACGCTATTTCTCTACTGACGATGGATTCAAGCGTTCCCACTGGCCAGCTGGTAGCCAGACCTTTCATCATGCGTCCACGATGTCCCCCTGGAAAAGCCTGACTGCCTGCGTGTGGAGCCTGTCGTTGGGACTGGCGGCGGCCGAACTGCAATTGTCGTCACCCCTCGATTATCAAGTTGTTCAACGAAGGACCCTAAACCGCGGCACGGTCCCTTTGATCGGGACCGATGGCTCGCACGTGGACGGGGCGATTTGCCTGGAGACCCGGTTCGTGGCCGAAGGCCGTCCCAGCCCTTGGATCCGCTTGGATGCCCCCACCTCGAAGGGGCAGTTCCGGTGCTCACTGGAAATGCCCGCGGGCGGATGGTTCCGACTCGAGGTGCGCCAGCGGAAGGGCGACTCCGTGGTGGCTCAGACGCACATTGACCACCTGGGCATCGGCGAGGTGTTCGTGGTGACCGGGCAATCCAATTCGGCCAACCATGGCGAGGAACTCCAAAAGCCCCAGTCGGGTCTGGTGACCACCTTCGACGGCACCGGCTGGCGTCCGGCCCTGGACCCCCAACCCGGTGCCAGCGGCGGCGCCGGCAGCTTCCTACCCCCCTTCGGCGACGCGCTGTCCAAGCGGTTGGGCGTTCCGGTCGGCCTCGTCGCCTGCGGCATCGGGGCCACCAGCGTCCGCGAGTGGCTTCCGAAAGGGTCGCGTTTCCCGAACCCGCCGACCCTGACCCACCGGGTCCGCCGGCTCGACTCCGGTGAGTGGGAAAGCGATGGCGCAGCCTTCGAAGGTCTGGTGGCTCGAATGGCTCCCTTCGGTCCTGGTGGATTCCGTGCGGTCTTGTGGCATCAGGGAGAGAGCGACGCCAATCAGGCGGATGCTTCACGAACCCTCGCAGGCGCCCGCTACCGGGAATACCTGACGACCGTGATCCAAGAGTCCCGACGCCGCATCGGCTGGGAGCCGCCGTGGTTCGTGGCGCAAGTCAGCTACCATGTGCCCGGCGACGAGGCCTCGGCGGACATCCGAGCCGCCCAGGCTTCGCTGTGGCAGGAGGGCATCGCCCTCGAAGGGCCCGACTCCGACGCCCTCAAGGGAGCCTTCCGGGACTCCGGCGGCAAGGGTGTTCACTTCAGCGGACCCGGCCTTCGCGAGCACGGCAAGCGGTGGGCTGACAAGGTGGGTGGCTGGATCGCCTCACCGGCCGCGCACCGGAAACCGGCCGCTCAATAGGCGATTCCCCAGCGCCGACGGGCGAACCCATAGGCGACCGGCTTCACGGCCTGAAGCTTCGAAGGCACATCGTCGCCTCCGAAACGCTGTTCGAAGGCGCGGATGTCCCGGTCGTATTCGGCCAGAAGACGGGCCTTGGCCGGCTCCTCCAAGAAGGACCATTGCAGCGAGTTGCGTCCGCAGCGGACCAATTCGTCCCACGTCAGGTTGAACTCGCTGACGGCCGTCAGGTACTCGTCGGTCATCCCGGAATCCCACATGCCGGAATCGTCGGTCGACAGCCCACAGGGCACGCCCAAGCGAAGCATCTCCGCGAAGTGATGCTGGGAATAGTCGCCCACGTATTCCAAGAGCAGGTTGCTCACGAGGTTGATCTCCACGAAGGCCACCCCGTGCCGCAGGTGCAAAACGAGATCGTCGTCAGTAAGCACGTTGTTGCCGTGGCCCAGTCGGGTAGCGCCGAGCATGAGTGTGTCGCGCATATGGGCATTGGGCTCGTCCACCTCGCCGGCATGGATCGAAAGACCGATGCCCGAGTGCTGACGGCGCATCTTGCGATAAACCTCCAGGAAGCGGCGTGGGTGGCCTTTGTCGTTGTCCTCGCGGCCCGCCATGTTGATGCCCACCCAGGTGTCTCGATGACGCGAGACCCAGTCATAGGCTTGCTCCACCCGCTGCACGGCGTTGGGGGTGAATCTGAGCACCACGAATTGCAGGCGCAACGTGACCCCAGAAGCTCGGGCATCGGGCTGGGCCAACCGACGCTGGAGGATGCGTTGACCCTCCTCCGGATCGAGCATGGAACCATCGGCGGCGACATAGAGATCGGGAATCGTTTGAGCCTCGATGTAGCGAACGCCCTCGGCTCCGTAGCGTTGGAGCGTCCGCACCATCATCTCGGCGGCGAT
>CAMATE010000056.1 GCA_945861075.1 Akkermansia muciniphila | reverse complement strand
GCCATTGCAGGAATCGTAGTCAGCGATTTGGACAGTGACGGTCGATTGGATCTCATCACTTCGACCTATGATTCTGGGATTCGGGTGAGTTATGGCAACGGACGAAACGGTTTCCGAACCAATGAGGTGAGTTATCATCCACCGAAAGGAGTTTACTGGGGGGGGATGGCATCCGCAGATATCGATCAAAATGGAAGTGTAGATATTGTCGCGTTGGGATATCGCCAAAACCGAAGCCACAACTACAATTCAATGCGCACCAGCGGAGGAGCAGATCGTCGGTTGATCAGTACCTCATCCACGTTTCCCGGGAATTTCGATGCCGACCGGTTTCGGGTCAGTAACACGGGACTGGTGGCCGAGATGGGGGCAGCCAGTGTCATCCTCTTGAACCAAGGCGGCACCAACCTGACCCTGCGACCGTTTTCTGGAATTGCCGATTATGGCAATTCATCCGACAAGGCTTTAGAGTTGGATTGGTCGCTGTCGTGCGCATTCCAAGATATTAATGGTGATGGACTGCCCGATCTTTATGTCTGCAACGACTATCATAGCCCGGATCGATTGTGGATGAATGTTGGAGGAGGACGCTTTGTTGACAAGATTCATGACTACTTGCCGTACACGAGTCTATTTTCTATGGGGGTTGCATTTACAGATTTGAACCAAGACGGTGTCCCGGATTGGATTGTCACAGATATGCTACCTCGGAATCCGGTCCAGAGAATCCTGGAATATGATGACACCTATTTGAATGAAAAACCGTCGGAACTGTTTGGTTCACTCCGGCAGATCAGTAGAAACACCGTGTTTGTATCAAATCGACCCCATGTAACATGGAACGAGGTGGGTACATTGAAAGGTTTGGCCGCTTCCGGGTGGAGTTGGGGGCCGGTGTGGCTGGACATCAATGGTGACGGGCGGATGGATTTGTTGGTTCCATCGGGATATGCTCAAAATCTTCAAGATCAGGGAAAACCTCGCGATATCGGTTTGACGGACTTCTACAGTACCAAAGAAAACGGGTTGTTTGTCTTTGTTCAAACTCCCGACGGTCGGTTTCAGGAGCAGTCGGAAGCCTTGGGCTTGAAACAAGCGCGATCCATCACCATGGCGGTGGTCCCGTGTGACATGGATCACGACGGAGATCCGGACCTGGTGGTGCACAATTTCGCTGAACCGCTTCAGATGTTCGAAAATCGAACGGATGGCCGGTTCGTTTGCATCAGTCTGGAGGTGACTCCCGAGGGAGTGCCGTTGGAAGGCACGCGCGTGCGCTGGAAGAGCGGTACCCGAGCGGTTTCCTCGACCTGGTTCGGGGGTGGTACCTATCTGAGCAGTGTGCCCCCCGAGTTTTACGCTCCTTTGGACGGAGGCGTCTCCAAGGTGAGTGTGGAAGTCACCTGGGTGGATGGCCGGGTGGATGAATTCTCGCTGTCTGCGGGATGGCACGGGATCCGCGCCCCCAGGTCCAAGTCTTCGGTGACCACGAAACCGCCTGTGGCGATCGAGCCTCAAACGCGTTCCAAGCCCTATCTGAAGGGCGGGGAGTTGCGGCTGCCGGGCACCTCGGGTGATCACCACGACGACTTGTTCCTGCAGGTCTACCTGCCGGTCTCCCTCGACAAGAATTGGTTCATGCACAAGACGCTGGGCAGCCACGTGTGGTTGGCAGACAGCGGGGGTGGCAGTCTCGTCAAACTGACCCACTTGGGCGGGGGCATCACCAACTGGTCGGCGGAGTTGATCCAGAAGCGGGTCAGTCCAGCTCCTGCCGCCTTCCTTCCGGGGCCGAGCCTCGGGTGGCTCGAGAACACATATCGCCATGGGGCTGGGCTGAAGGCCGGGCTGTCTCGGTTGGAGTCGGGCTCCCGAGTCCAGTCCATCGGGACGATTCTGGAACAGGGGTTGACCTGTGTGGTGGGGCCTGATTCGGGGCCCTGGCTCCTCGGAGGGGCTGGATATTTTGGTCGTTTCCCCGAACATCCGAACGCGGTTCTTTGGGATGTCGGCACTGGCACTGGGGAGACCGTAACAAACCTTCCCTTCGAGAGTCGGATCAGCGATGCGATCTGGATGGATTCCAACGGAGGCGGAACTTGGGTGGTCGCGGAATGGTTTGGTCAGATCTGGGAGACTTCCGAACCCGTGGGTTCAGGTCGTTGGCAACCCATCGTCAGTCCGGCCAGGCAGGCGGCCCTGAGTCATGTCCAGACAGCGCTCTTCAAGGGGCCCGGCGCGAGGATCCGTGGACGGGAGGAGGTTCTCGTCGCGGGCTATGGGATCAATAATGAATGGGTGTTCCGTGCCAATGACAATCTGGGTTGGCTATTGCTCCGCTCCACCAATGAGACGGAATTCTCCGGCCTCATCGAATCCATGTGGGACGACGAAGGCGTGGCCCGACCGTTGATTCCGTACAAACACTTCAAAGGGGACCCGGACCAGCCGCCCTTCTCGAACGTGGTGGACTATTCCAATGCCCGCGGGAAGCGCATCCACCGAGGCATGGGTGAGGCCAAGCGGGTGGATGTCGCCAACTCCATGCTTTTCAAGGGGGACTCAGGTCACTGGGAAAGACGGCCGTTGCCGTTGGAGTTGCAAGTCGCGCCCATTCGCGATGCCGTGGTCATACCGACTCCGGAAGGCCCTGCTTGGCTCATTACCTTCAAGGAAACCGAGGGGCATCGAACCTTTGGATCGCCCCCACAGTCCTGGCCGGCTCTCGTATTCTGGCCGGGTTCGAACGGCGGAACCGGAAAGGTCGCCTCGGCTGACGGATTGGGATTCTCCGGTTTGATGGGCGACGCCCAGCTGATTGTCGTGGGTGAGGCAATCCAACCGTTCCAGGTGTTGGCGGTCTGGAAGGACGGTCGCAGGTGCTTGATCTACCGACTTGCCGGCCAGTCGCCGTGATCAACGGTTCTCGGTCCATCCGTTGCGCAGTTCCAGGCGTCGGACCCATTCCTGAATTTCTGGGTTTTGCATACGCCGCAGAGTAACCAAGCCCGAGGGTGGGCGGGATGGACGGAGCAGGGGGCGGCCGCTCTCCACGGTGCTTTTCGCATTCGAGGACGCCGGTCCGGCCAGCCCCGCCAACAGGGCGGAGACTTTCCAGTCCGTCTCAGGTAGCTTGGAAGCCAGATCCACGGCCTGCTCGAGGTTGGCCGTATCGCCGGAGGTTCGGATGCATTCTCCGAGGCGTTGCACGAAGTGTGCGTGGCGATTCAGCGCAGGTCCGCAATTGGGGTCGGAAATCAGTTGTTTGAGGAATGATAACTCCCTGCCGGCGAGTCCGCTGATGGCGGCGTCTTCCAAGAGAACTGAGATCGGGCTTGAAAGGAGGATCGAGCGCATGAACCCATCGGCCTGTAGGGTCTTCGTGGAGCCCAGGCAGGCCAGCAGCGATGGATGAGTTGCCCCCGGGAATGCCGATGATCGCTGGAGAACCCAAGCCAGCGCTCCCTCGCGGAGCGGCCCAGGAGGTTGGTCTGCGGTGATTTGCAATGCTGCCGACCTCACCGTCGGATCCGGATCTTCCATCGCGATCTGCAGGATCTCCGAGGTTAAACATCCTTGCCCCTCGAGAGTCCACAACGCCCGGAGGCGGATGGGTGCCGGCGTCGAATCCGTATTTCCGACCAATCGTTGGTGGTCCGAAACCCATTGCTCGAGGATTCGTGCGGATTTCGATGAGGAAGTATCCACCAGCCATCGCTGAGCGGCATCGCTCCAAAAGCCGTTATCGCTGGTGAAGCGCGACGTGGTTTCCCACACGCTAGGCACATCGGCGAGTGGGGCCTTTTGTCGGGATACTTTTGATGTAGGAGTGATTCTTAAGATCCGACCGGTGGCCTTGGATCCGTGGGATCGCGGAGATCGATCTGCAGATTCCTTTGGGTGTGTCGGCTTCTGGGGTTTCGTCGTGAACCCCTCTCCGATGTCCACGATGTACAGCGCGCCGTCGGGCCCGTTTTGAAGTTGGACCGGAGTGAAATCACCGGTCTCGAGACTCAAGAATACGACCGGTTTCACTTCGGCCTGTGACGCTGTCGATTCGATGTCGGAAGTCACCGGGTATTGGTGGATCGTCCCGTTTTCCGGGTCACAGGCAAAGAGAGCATGGCGGTACTGTGCGGGTAGGAGATCTCCCCGGTAGACTACGGCTCCGGTTGCTGGATCGACCCGCGTTTCGGGTGCCGCCTTCGACCGTGAAGCGGCCTGCAACGGTTGGAGCTCGATCGGCATGCCCCCTCGGAGGTCGCCTCGAATCGACCCACCTTGGGTTTCGGTGGAAACCTTCGCGCCGGGAGTCTGAGGCGGATGGTTCGGGTTCCGATGCAGGAAGCGGTAGGGAAGGGATTCGAACTGGAATCGCCCCTTAGCAGAAACATGGATCAATCGCCCGACCTCGTCATGGCCAGCGATCGTGTGCGTTCCTGTGGGGATACGCTCGTGGTTCCAGTGTCCGGGATGTCCTGGTATCGCCCGGATGCGGAGCCCGTGGCTGGGCCAATAGATCCAATTGTCGAGGTTCGCAAAGATCGGTGAGTCCAGCCATCGTTCCCAGGAAGGGGCGTCGTCCGAGCCGGGGGGAAGATCGGTTCCAACGCTCGCAACCGGGGTGCGTTGGTCGGAGCGCCCATCACCGTCCAAGTCTTGGAGCCAGATTAGTCCCTGGGCTTGACTGACATAGACTCCCGAGGGTTGGACCACGATCGAAGCCGGCAGCCTCAACCGATCCGCGTAGACGATCCTGGCGTCCATTTGACCGTCGTTGTCGGTGTCGCTGAGGGTGACAATCCTCGCCGAAAATTCCTGATTTTCCGGTCTTTTCGACGAGTCCCGTGCGTCATCCGAGATCCATTCAACCACCCACAACCTGCCACGGTGATCGAACTCCATGTTGATCGGGTGGGTCACCAGCGGGGCGGCGGCTACGATTTCCAGCGCCATTCCGTCGGGCAAAAGCGCTCTTTCAGCGATCTGGGCTTTTGTGGGTGCTGACAATGGCGGCTTGGGTTCTTGCCCGATCCGCGAAGAAGCGACGAATCCAACCGCGGAAACAGCCGCGCTATCGAAGGAGTGGCACACCACCAACCAGCCGATCAAGGCTTGGCAGATCCCTCGATCCAGAGACAGGCAGAAGCGGCGTGGCACTTGGAAATAATTATCAGCAGGCATGGATTTCCACAACCCGGCGGAGATTTCGGGTCGGCGCTTTGCCCATTAGAAAGGATGCGGACGGCCGAACCAGCGGGTCTACCGGGCGTCGGAGCCCCATTGAAAAAAAACGCCGGACCCCTGCGCGGAGTTCGGCGTTTTTGTTGCGGGTGACGGGTTGCCCAGTCGGTGACGAGCGTCTGTTTTTAGGCCGTCAGAGCACGCCCATCAGATGCTCGAGGACCAATTGGTCGAGGTCCTGGTAGTTGCGCGCGGCGATGAGTTGGGCGGCTTCCTTCTCGGGGTAGCTCTTGGCCTTGGCCAGGAGGTGCTCGAAGGTGCGGCGCGAGTTGGACAGGTGCGAGAGCCACTGCTTCTCGGAGGTCGTCCGGAAGGGGTGCACATCGAAGCAAACGAACTCGCCTTTCTTGCCGTAGCCGTTGCGCTCGAGGGCTCGGATTTGGTTGAACGCCACGCGCAGGTTGGCGGAGCCAAAGGGCTTGTCTTGATCGAACTTCAGGCCGTTCTGGTCGTTCAGGTGCAGCGACCAGAGCTTGCCGAACGACATTGCGAAATCGATTTCATCGGCCGGATCGAGACCGGCGAGGATGGCGTGGGCCGACTCGATGACGCAGCCCACTCGCTTGGAATCCTTGGTGAGTTGGGCGATGGCCAGCGCGTGCCCGGTGGTGGGCAGGTAGGCGTGGTCCATGGGCTCGTTGGGCTTGGGCTCGATGGCCAGGCGGATCTTCTTGTCGTGCTTGAGCATCGCGTCGAAGGCCTCGACCAACAGTTCGGTGGAGCGCGTTCCTGACTTGGATTCGCGCAGGTAGGTGCCTTCGCGGGCCAACCACAACACAAGGATGTCGGTGCCCAGTTCGTTGGCGATGTCGATGCTCTGGCGGGAACGATCGATGGCGTAGCGGCGCAACTTCGGATCATTGCTGGTGTAGCCGCCGTCGATGGTTTGCGGCGCGAACCACAGGCGAGGGGCGACCATCTCGGCCACGAGGCCTTCGTTGTCCAAGCGCTTCTTCAAAGCCTTGGCCTCCTGGAGGACCTGCTTGGAGGACTTGGAGTCGATGTCCGGCACGGCGTCGTCGTCGTGGAACATCATGGCGTCGAAGCCGAGGGTCTTCAGTTGGGCGAGCTTCCAGTCGAAGGATTCTTCGCGGCGGACGGTGGGGCCGTAGGGGTCCTGCCCCTGGCTGAAGTTCCACGGGCCCACACAAAAACGGTATTGCTGTTTCTTGGACATGGTCTGAAAGGAAAGTTTGAACTGCTGGACGAGGCAGGGCAATCGGGAATGCGGCCTCGCCCCTGCAACTGCCGCTCCAGTGGCTGCGATGGTGCTGGGGGTCAGCCAATAAGGCATTCCTTCTGCTGCGAGAGCCGAAACATGACTTTTGCTCGATCCCATGTCGACCGTTGCCGGTTCCGTTGTGTCTGGTTGGCCCTTTGGGCTGCATTATGGATGGTCTCGGGCAGCGGCTGTTCCGGTCCATCGGAGTCTCAGGGTCAGGTGCTGCGGATCATCTCCCAAGGCCTCGCCGGAGATCGTTGGTTGGCGCCGTTGCCCAAATCCGGTTCGGTGGCAATGCGTTGGGTTCCAGCAACGCGTTTTGTCATGGGCAGCCCACCCCAAGAGGAAGGGCGTCTGGTCGACGAATCGCAGCATGCTGTGCAGTTGACCTCCGGGTTTTTCATCGCTGAGACCGAACTGACGCAGCGGCAATGGCTGGCGTTCATGGAGACCAATCCCAGCCCTGTCCGGGGAATGGAACTGCCGGTGTCCCAGATCTCTTGGGAGCAGGCCCGCGAATTCTGCCGTCGGCTGACAGAACAGCAGAGCCATGAGGGCCATCTTCCGAAGGGATGGATCTGGGATTTGCCCAGCGAGGCCCAATGGGAGTTGGCGTGCCGTGCGGGAATTCCTGGTTCCTTCAGCGGAGAACTTGACAGCATGGCCTGGTACGCAGGCAACAGCGGGGGAACAGTACACCCAGTGGGACTGAGGGCCGCCAACGGTCTCGGCTTGAAAGACATGCATGGCAATGTGGCCGAGTGGTGTGTGGACTGGTTTTCGTCCTATCCAACGAATGTGCCTGTGATGATCGATCCGACGGGGCCGATTTGGAGCTTCGCTCCCACTTATCGTGGAGGAGGGTTCAAGTCTCCAGCATCGGCCTGTCGCTCGGCCGCCCGCTCGGCTGGTGTGTCGGGTGAAGTGCCTAATGAGGCGTTGGGGTTTCGCTTGGCGCTGCGCTATCGACGCGAGACGTTGTGAACACATACCGGTTTTGAGAAGCCGGCGGGCGACCTATACCGAGCTTCATCTGCTTCCTGTCCTCCGGTTGGCGGTGATGGTACTGTTTACCGCGTGGCCGATACATTGGTCGTCAACGAGGTTTATCTCAGTCTCCAGGGCGAAAGCACTTTCGCAGGGTTGCCCTGTGTGTTTGTGCGTCTGACCGGATGCAACCTGCGCTGCTCCTATTGCGATACCGCCTACGCTTTCACGGAAGGCAAACGCCGCTCTCTCGAGGAAATTCGCGCTGAGGTTCATCGGTTGGCTGAACCCTTCCAGCATCCGGACCGTGCGCACTTCCCCCCCGTTGTGAGCGCCGGGGACGCCTCGGCGCAGCACAAGCTTCCGCTGGTCGAATTGACCGGGGGAGAACCCCTCCTGCAGCCGAATGCCGCGAGACTCATGCAGGCACTTGCCGACGACTGCTTCACCGTGCTGGTGGAAACCAGTGGGGCGCATGACATCTCCAAGCTGGATCCGCGGGTGCGGCGGATCATGGACTTGAAGTGCCCCAGCAGCGGTGAAGTGGAGCGGAATCGTTGGGCCAACATCTCCCACCTGCGGGCCACCGATGAGGTCAAGTTTGTCATTGGAACCCGCGAGGACTACGAGTGGGCCAAGGCGAAGATCGTGGAGCACCGGCTCGACCCGGTGTGTCCGATCTTGTTTTCGTGGGTGGCACCGTTGTCCGAATCCCAACGGGACAAGGTGCTCAAACCCGTTCCCAAAGGTTTGACCCCCATCTCGCGAAAGGAACTGGTGGAGGCCATGGTGGCCGACCGGGTGCCGGCCCGGTTCCAGTTGCAAATGCACAAGTTCATCTGGCCCTCCGACGAACGCGGCGTTTGATGAGTACTCGAGCCAAAGATGCCACCTTGGAGATGCTCCGCCGACACGAGTCGCGGAACATCACCTTCGTCGAGCCGGATGCGGGCTGGCCCATTGTTTGGAAACGGGCCAAGGGTTGTCGTGTTTGGGATGACGCCGACCGGGTTTACCTGGACTTGACGGCAGCCTTTGGTGTGGCCGCCGCGGGGCATGCCAATCCGGCGGTAGTGCGGGCCGGTCAGCGGCAGATGGGGGAGTTGCTGCACGCCATGGGTGATGTGCATCCCCACGCCTTGAAAGCGCGACTGGCGCGTGAGTTGAGCCGGCTCACTTTCGAGCGATGGACCCGCCGAGCGGCAACACCTGTGGGCGGCCGGCTGCCTGGCGGAACCCGTGCTTCCATCGAGACGGGCAAGGTGATCTTTGGGTGTTCCGGCTTCGAGGCCGTGGAGGCGGCACTCAAGACCGCGCGACTGGCCACGGGCAAAGCGGGGGTGATTGCCTTCCGCGGGGGGTACCATGGGGTTGGTTACGGGGCGTTGAATGCCACCGAGCGTGGGCACTTTCGGGATCCATTCCGGGATCAACTCCGGGAGTTTGGACGTTTTGTCGAATTTCCCGAGTCGGACCCCGACGGGCAAGGAAGGCTGCGGATGGAGGCGTCGCTGGATGCGGCATCCGCCGCTGGCGATATTGGCGCGATCATTGTGGAACCCATGCAGGCGCGCGGCGGCATCCGCATTCCGCCACCGTGGTTCCTGCCATGCCTGCGCCAATGGGCCGACGGTCATGGGGCCTTGTTGATCTTGGATGAGATTTACACAGGTTTTGGGCGCACCGGCGCCTGGTTCGCCTGCGAGCACTCGGAGGTGATCCCGGACCTCATCTGCCTGGGCAAGGCGTTGACCGGCGGTTTCCCCCTGAGTGCCTGCGTCGGTCGGGCTCGGGTGATGGATGCTTGGCCTGCTGCCATGGGAGAGGCCATCCACACCAGCACGTACTTGGGGCATCCAGTGGGCTGCGCCATGGCTTTGGCGCAGTTGTCGGAACTCCGCCGCCTGGGGCTGCCACAGCGTGCGGCCCGTTTGCAGCGGGTTCTGGAATCCGAGTTGACGGCCTTGCAACGTCGTTTTCCAGATCGGGTGTCGCGGGTCTCGGTGGTGGGACTCATGGGCGGGATCGCCTGGCGTCGGCCCGAGGGCGGACCGGATACCGGATTGTCGGTCGGGCTCATGCAGGAGGTCTTGCGGCGCGGGATCATCTTGCTGCCGGAAGGCGAGCATTCCGAGATCACCGGGATCACTCCACCGCTGACCATCACCGAGTCCCAATTACGCGGGGCGTTCCGCGAAATCACCCGAGCCGTGGCGGCGCTGCTTCAGCCACCGGTTCTTGTCAAACCCAGCAAACTGTCCCGACCCCGTAGAATACGATCATGACCCTGAATGAAATGCGTTCCCTGCTGGAGGCTCGGGGGATCCAGTTGACGAAGTCGCTGGGGCAAAACTTCCTGCATGATGGTAATCAGTTGCGACGTATTGCCACCGCTGCGGACATCCAGCCGACCGACCGGATTCTTGAGGTGGGTCCCGGTTTGGGGCCCTTGACCGAGCTGCTCGTGGCTCGAGCCGCCTCGGTGTTGGCCATTGAGAAGGATGCCCGTCTGGTGACCGTCTTGAGGGAACGGTTTTCGGGAGCCCTTACTGGCGAAGGTCCCGGCTCACTTGAATTGCTCGAGGCCGATGCCATGCGGTGGGTTGAAGACCATGCCCGCGATTGGACTGGTTGGAAACTGGTGGCCAATTTGCCCTATTCGGTGGCCTCACCTCTGATGGTGGAATTGTCGGAGGCGCCGGTGCCGCCCGAGCGCATGGTGGTGACTTTGCAGGCCGAGGTGGTCCACCGCATCGCCGCTCCGACCGATGGGGATGACTACGGAATTCTGACCCTCTTGTTGGGACTTCGCTATCAGGTGAAGGAGTGGTTCAACATCCGGCGTGGGTGCTTCCATCCGGTGCCGGATGTCGACAGTGCTTGCATCAGCTTGGTCCGTCGGCCGACGCCGCTCTTGGATGCGGCCGGCTCGGTGGTTTTCACACGGCTCGTGAAGCGGGCGTTCTCTGAGCGTCGCAAGATGATGCTCAAATTGCTCAAGTCGGTGTGGCCGGCGGAAGTTCTGGATGCGGCCTTTGCCGAGGTGGGTATCTCTCCGACGGAGCGGGCTGAAAAAGTATCGTTGGAGGGGTTTGTGGCGCTGACCCGTATTCTTCAACGACAACCGTCCGCAGCATCTGAAAAGGGGGCCCAGTGATCCGTTTCTGGAATTTCGACTTGGGGGTATCCTCGTGGAATTCGAGCCCAGAGTTCCTTCGCCGTTGAAGCTCGTTGGATGGCCGTCAGCGGTTGGAGCTCTTCCGGATTGCGCAGGTTTCCGGTGGAATCAGGATCTAGGACTCAAGTTTTAGCCGGAAGGGTCGATATTTGGCCGTTGGAGGGAAACTTCTCCCTGGTTCTGCGATGAGAATTGAATCCATTGGAAAGACCTTGGTGGTCAGTGGCTTGTCCTCTCTGAATTCCGGCAATGCCGGGTCATTCCGGGACAATGTCCGCGCTTCGGTGCAGCCTCATCATACCCGCATCGACGTCGATATGTCCCTGACCCGAGCCATTGATAGCACCGGATTGGGTGCCTTGGTTTCTGTTCACCGATTCATCGCATCCCGCCAAGGGCAATTGCGCCTCATCAATCCGGTGCCGGTCGTCAAAAAGGTTCTAGACCTCACCCAACTCAGCAAGAGCTTCGAGATCACCCAAGGGTGAACCGCCCGGGTCATCGTTAGTTCTGGCGGACATCGACTGGGTCGAAGTGCCGGCAGGCACAGACACGACGGTGCGAAAAGGTCGTGTGTTGAATCACGGGGCACACAAGGCGTGGCTTTAAACGCAGGCCCTGAAGGGTTTTATGGGCCGAATCCGGAATTTGGTTTTGAGGCCTCGGGATGTTTGCCGAAAAGCCTCACCTCCAAGAAAAGCCTTACAGAAAAGCCTTACCTGCAAGAAAATCGCCCCAACCTTTCGAATTCCTCGAGCTCGAGAATGGGGTGGATTTTCAGAGCAAACTCCACTGGCTCCATTTTGGATGGATTGGGCTCCATCCCGGAATCCCGGGCTGACTCCCGATCACTTGTCGTCGAGGGTAATCAGGCCACCGGTCTCGATGTTTCGGATCTTGTTGGGAGTGGTGGCGGTCGGACGGGCGGCGTCGGTGCAATTGCCGATGTTGTAGGTCTCGCCCATCACCGAACTGGGGAATTTTCCACCCTGGAAATAAGGGGCCAATTCGTCGGTCGAGGGCTCGGCCGTATCCGGCTTGCGGTTCTCGTTCTGCCAGGTGGTCTTGGCCAGTTCGATCGCCTTCAGATTGGCGAGGATTGCGTTGTATTTCCCGGTCTCCATGAACTTCTTCACGTTGGGAACGGCGATCATGGTCAAGAGGCCCACGATCATGACGGCGATCATGACCTCGACGAGGGTGAAGGCCGCGCGGAGGGAGGCGCGACTCAGATGCTTGCGGGTATTCATGGCTGCAGAAATCGTCATGGGAATCCCAACACCGGCCCAAGGGTTTGGTTGCGGAGGCCGGCTTCAGGTTCCGAACTGACGGAGCTGATGAAAGCGGCAGAGGCCCTTCAGGGCAAGTCGAGGGTCTTCGTGGGTTTCAACGACTTTGAAGCCGACAGTGGGGCTGAAATAGAGGTTCAGCATCTCTGATTGAGGAGTAGCCAGCGGGAATGATTGGGACATTGCCGAGTCGTGGACTGTCTCCCACTCTTACCGCGCCGTATGAATGAATCTCAGAATCTCGACGAGTTGCTGGTGTCCCGGTCCGATCAGGCCCGGCGGCCCGCCGAGCCGTGCACCGTGGTGATCTTTGGCGCCTCGGGCGATCTCACCGCTCGTAAGCTGATCCCCGCGCTCTACCACCTGACGCTTGAGAAACTGATGCCGCAACCTTTCCGCATCGTGGGGTTCGCACGGCGCGAGAAGAACGACGAAACTTGGCGGACTGAACTGCGTGAGGCGCTCAACAAGTTTTCCAGGACGCAGCCAGTTCAGGAGGATGTGTGGAACGCGTTCGCGGCCAATATCCATTACTGCCAGGCAGATATGTCCGACGAGTCGGGTTACCAGAAGCTCAAGGAACTAGTGCATGGGTTTCCCGACGAACGTCTCAGAACCAATTTACTGTTCTACCTGGCCACCAACCCCAGTCAGTTTGGTGAGGTCACCAGCCACTTGAGTGCGGTGGGTCTGTTGCAAAAGGCAGAGTCCAAGGTCACGCCCGAGCGCATCGTCGTGGAGAAGCCCTTCGGCCATGATCTGGAAACGGCGGAGGCACTGAACACGGAACTCACGCGCTTCGCCCATGAGAAGCAGATTTTCCGCATCGACCATTACCTCGGCAAGGAAACGGTCCAGAACATCCTCACGTTCCGGTTTTCTAATGCGATCTGGGAGCGGTTGTGGAACCGCGAGTGCATCGATCATGTGCAGATCACCGTGGCCGAGAAAATCGGTGTCGGATCCCGGGGTGGCTATTACGAAGAAGCGGGTGCCATCCGGGACATGGTTCAGAACCATGTCTTGCAGGTGCTGTCGCTGGTGGCCATGGAGCCGCCGAGTTCACTGGAGGCAGAGAATGTCCGCGACGAGAAGGTCAAGCTGCTCAAGTCCATCCGGCCGATGACCCCGGCGCAGGTGGCTGAGAATGTTGTGCGAGGTCAGTACTTTGCCGGAGAAGTCGATGGGGAGGCTCGGCCTGCTTATCGCAGCGAGACCAAGGTGAAGCCCAACTCGCACGTCGAGACCTTCTTGGCGATGCGCCTCTTCGTGGACAATTGGCGTTGGCACGGGGTTCCGTTCTACATCCGAACCGGCAAGAATCTGCCGCTCAGCGCGAGCGAGATTCGCGTCCAGTTCAAGAGTGCGCCCAACATCTTGTTCGCGGCGAAGGATGAGCTCGATGCCAATTCCCTGACGCTCCGACTCCAGCCCAATGAGGGCATGACCCTGCGCTTCAACGGCAAGGTGCCTGGTGGCGCGGCCGAGTTGCGGCCCGTCCGGATGCACTTCAGCTACGACACCGAATTCGGGGCCTACACCCCGGAGGCTTACGAGCGGTTGTTGCTCGAGTCGATGGCGGGAGATGCCACGCTGTTTATCCGTCGCGATGAGGTTGAGACGGCTTGGAAGATCGTGGACGCCATCCGCAGTGCGTGGGTGGGCAAGCCCTTGACCAACCGCGAATTCTACGCGGCAGGCACCTGGGGTCCGGCTGCGGCTGACGACTTGCTGGCCAAGAGCGGCCACGAGTGGCGCAATCCTCAGCCCAAGCACTGAGCGGTTCCTAGAACCGGGGTGCGGAACCGGGGGCGGCCGTTGTGGGTTTTACCCACTGCGGCTGCCTATTCCTTGTCGTGCTGACGGCTGAAATCGAGGACGAGCTGGCGCTGTTCCCCGTTTCGGAGCAGCACCACGATGACGCGGTGCTTCTCGGCCACGTTGCGGAGGGCCTCAGCGTGGATGGCCTTCACGTCGGCGGGCGTCGTGACTTCCTTGCCGTCGATCTTGAGCAGGATGTCCTGCTGTGACAGGCCTGCCTGAGCGGCGTTGCCCGGGAACTTCACGCCGTAAATGAAAACACCCTGATTGCGGTGGAAGAAGAGGTCCGGGTTGTCGAATTGGTTGATGGCCTTGACGGTGAAGTCCCAGCGGCGGCACTCGATCTCTTCGCCTTCCACCTTGCCTTTGGCGCGAGGGGTCATCGAGACGGTCTGCGTCTGTCCCTTGCGGACAAACTCCAATTCCGCGGGTTTGCCCTTGGGCAAGAGGCCGATCCGTCGGCGCATTCCCGGCAAATCCTCGACCGTGAGCCCGGTCACGGCCGCGCCATTGATTTTTACGATGCGGTCACCGGTTTGGATGCCGGCGCGTCGGGCGGGGCTTTCCGGGTCGGTCTCGGCCACCATGACGCCTTCGTTCTCGGGAAAATAAACGTTCCGGTTGAAGTCCTTCAGGGGCTGCAGTTGGAGCCCTGTCCAGCTCCAGTCCATCTTGCCGTGTTGGCGGATTTGATCGGCCACCACCCGAGCCACCTCGATGGGGACCGTGAACCCGAGGTCGCCCCCACCGCTCATCATGCCGCGAGTGTTGAGCCCGACGACTTCCCCGAGGGTGTTCACCAGCGGGCCACCGGAATTGCCGGGATTGATCGAGGCGTCGGTCTGGAGCCAGGAACTGTATTCGCTCGATCCGGGCAGATAGCGCTGCGTGCAGGAAATGATGCCGATGGATACGGACCGAGAGAGTCCGAACGGTGCGCCCATCGCCATGACGAAGTCGCCCTCGACGAGGTTAGTCGAAATGCCCAGTTGCGCGAAGGGCAGGGGCTTGGCGTCGGTAGGGCGTTCCAGTTTCAGCAGGGCCACGTCGGTGTCCTTGTCCGAGCCCAGGACCTTCGCCTTGAAGGCCTGACCATCGGAGAGGAGGCAGCGGACCTCGGTGGCCTTGTCCACCACATGCCAGTTGGAGAGCAGTTCGCCATCCGCCGAAATGAGGACCCCCGATCCGGAGACTTCCTGTGCCTGCCGTTTGCCGCCCTGCATGTCTTCGCGGACACACTTGATGAACACCACCGACGGAAAGACACGATCTTTGGCCGAGCGGACGACCTTGCGGAAATCCAGTGTTTCCATGCCCTTGGGCAGGGCGTCATCGGCCAGGACAGCGAGAGGGAAATATCCCAAGAAAACGCCGAGTGCGAGGAGTTGCGAGAGGATCCGGTTCACGTGTGAGGCTATCCTACAGCCTGCCTGAGGGCTGTCGAGTTGCAGGGCCTCAAAGACCGATCGGTGCAAAAATCTGTCGCTCCCCGGCCGGTTCTCTGGCAGTTCCATGTCTCCCTGAGGAGCGAGACCGGTGGCGGTTCGATGGAGGACCGCCGAATCCGGGTCAAAATCCCAGGAGTTTGCCAACGATGAGCAAGACCAAAGCCACCGCATCCGCCGCGCCCGCGCCCGCCCCGAAGCTGAAGCTGGGGTTGCCAAAGGGTTCGCTGCAGGATGCCACCCTCGAGAAGTTCGCCAAGGCCGGATGGAACATCACCGTGTCCAGCCGCAGCTATGAGCCCTACGTCGATGATCCGGAACTGCAGATCCGCCTCATTCGCGCCCAGGAGATCGGACGCTACGTCGCCCTCGGCTATCTGGACGCCGGCCTGACCGGTGTGGACTGGATTCATGAAA